>DAINRN010000102.1:0-9546 GCA_036741815.1 Acidobacteriota bacterium | reverse complement strand
CGGACGTAGGAGCGATAGCTGGCCTCGGCCGAGTCCACCAGCGTCCCGTCCCAGTCGAAGAGGACCGCGGCCAGGGCCGCCATCCCTACCGCCCCGCGGCCACGTAGACGCTCGAGCCGAGGACGGCGAGGATCCAGATGGAGACCGCGGCGAAGAGCCAGTCCCTCTCGCGGAGCATCCCGATCGTCACCACCACCGCTCGCGCCACCGGCGTGGTCATGAGGACGAGTATCCCCCACTTCAGGAGGGACGCACGGTCCAGGGCGAGGCCCGTGACGAGAAGGGTCGCGCTGGCGAGGAGCCCGCCCATGAGCACGACCTCGATCGTCCGGTCGAGGGTGGAGGTGGCCGAGCTCATAGCCCCAGCGCCATGCGCGCCGCCACCCCGAGCAGGACCACCGCCATGAGGATCTTCAGGGACCGCGCGCGCACGCGGTCCGAGAGGTGCGCGCCCAGCAGGCTGGCGGGGAGGGCGCCCAGGCACACCGCCGACGCCAGGGGCAGCACGACGTCGCCGCGGCTGAAATAGATGAAGGCCGAGGCGGCGGCCGTGACGCCGATCATGAACGTGCTGGTCGCGGCGGCGACGCGAATGGGTATCCCGCAGAACGTGTTCAGGAAGGGGACCTTGATGATGCCGCCGCCCAGGCCCAGGAGGCCGGAGATGGCCCCCGCCACCAGGGAGGCCAGGAGCCCCACCGGCAGCCGCTTCATCCGGTACACGTAGGTCGTCTCTCCCTCCCTCAGCCGTCCGCCCAGGAGGCCCGGGTCCACCGCCTCCGACGCGGGGATCACGTTGCGCCGCCCGGAGCGGGCAGCCATGAGCACGCCCATCACCGCCAGCGTTGCCGCGAAGGTGACGAACAGCTGGTGCTGCGTGAGATGGGCGGCGGTGATCCCTCCTGCCAGCCCGCCCACGCTGGTGGCCACCTCCAGCACCAGCCCCAGGCGCATGTTCACGAGCCCGCGGTTCAGGTTCACGGTGGCGGAGGCCGAGGCGGTGGCGATCACCGAGATGAGGCTGGCCGCGATGGCGGTCCGGATGGGGACGCCGAGGGCCAGGGTCAGGATGGGAACCAGGAAGACGCCGCCCCCCAGGCCCAGGAGCGCGCCCACGAGCCCGGTGCAGGCGCCTGTCAGGATGAGGATTCCCGCGGGGACCGCCGCCACGCGCGCGATCGTATCATCGCGCTGCGGCCGCTCCCGGTAGAATCTCGCGTGCCCCACGATCTCGCCCTGGAGGCGGGCGGCCTCGCGGCGCTGGCCGCGCTCCTCCTCCTGCCGGGCCTGGCCGTGGTGCGGGCGCCGTGGACGGCGGTGCCGTTCCTCTCCGCCTCGTTCTGGATCGTCTCCTGGTGGTGGGGCGTGCCGCGGCTGGCCTTCCTGCGCGGGGCGTTGATCGCGTCCGCCCTCCTCGTCCTCCTGCGCCTGCTCCAGCCCCTGCCCTCGCTGCGCCCGCGCTGGCCCACCGTCCTCGTGGCCGCGGCCGCGGCCGCGCGCCTGCTGCCCTACGGCGCGTGGCCGGTGGCGCCGGGCGCGGACATGAGCCTGCACTCGCTCTCGACGCTGTTGCTCGTGTGGCGGGACGGCGTCCCGCGGACCTACGAGCCGCTGCTGCCCATCCACGCCTTCGGCGCCTACACCCCGGGCCTGCACGCGCTGGCCGCAGACGTCGCGCTGCTGTCGGGCCTGCCGGCCTACCGCGCCGCCTTCCTGGTCTCGGCCGCCGCTCACGGCCTGTTGACGGTGGCTGCCTACGCGGCTCTGTCGCGCTTCTTCGACCGTCCCGTGGCCGCGCTGGCCGCGGTCGTCGGCCTGGGCATGTCGCGGGCGCCGCAGTCCTTCTTCGGCTGGGGCGCCAACCCGTCGGTGCTGGCCCTCGCCTTCGTGACGGCGGCGGCCGCCCTGCTGGCCCGTGGCTCGGGGCGCGCGCCGGCGGTGGCGGCGGGCCTCTTCCTGGCCGCCGCGGTGGTCACCCACACCATGATCGCGGCCTGCGCCCTGGCCGCCGCGCCGCTGGCCGTGGCGTGCATCGCGCTCGCCGAGCCCGCCGAGCGCGGCCGCGTGCGCGACCGCTACCTCGTGGCCGGACTCGTGGCCGTCCTCGCCGCGCTGCCCCTCCTGGCGCGACTGGACTTCACGCTGTCGCCCGCCGAGCGCGCCTGGCTCGCGGACCATCTGCGGGTGCATTACGCAGGTGACTGGCAGCAGCGCTACGCGCGGTTCTACCCGTTCGCCGTCCTCCGCTTCGTGGTCGGGTCCCTGAACGACGCCTTCCTCGCCGCCTCGCTGCTCGGGATGTGGCTCGCCCACCGGGCGCGCGCGCGGGGCGTGGCCGCGCTCGGCCTGACCGCCGCCCTCCTCGTGGCCCTGGCGGGCACGGCCCGCTGGGGAGGCCTGGGCCCGGTCGTGGTCTTCCCCGAGCGGGCCATGGCCGTCCTCGCGGTGCTCCTTTGCGCGGGGCTGGCCTTCGTCCTCCGGGAGCTGCTGCGGTCGCCGCGGCTGCTGCAGGGGGCCGCCCTCTGCGTCCTCCTCGGCACCGCGGCGGAGAGGGCGCACCGCTACTACTGGGGCGGCGCCGCCAACGTCATGGTGGGCCGCGACGACCTCGAGGCCATGGGCTGGATCGCCGCGCACACCCGGCCGCTGGACCTCGTCTGCAACGACTACGGTTCCGCGGGCCTGTGGGTCCCCGCGGTCGCGGGGCGAGCCATCAGCTCGCCGCACCTGCCGCCGTTCTACTTCGACGAGTTCCGGGACGGGTCGCGGGGAAGGACGTGCGCGTTCACGTACGTCAGCAGCCGCTCCTTCTTCGTGGCCCCCCCGCCCCGCGACGAGAGCGCGGGTCGTCCGGCGTTCCGGAACGCCACCGTCACCATCGTGGAAGGCGGCGCCATCACATCGTTTGACACCGCGGGGAGGAACCCCGACCCACGTGGTCCGTAGGTCTACACGGTGAACCCTGCTATCCTGACTCCTCGGCGCGCCCATGAGCGGAAGACCCCGACGTTGGTGACCGCACGGTGAGGGCACGCCGCGTCCTCAAGACGACGGGTGTCGTCCTCGCCGTTCTCCTCTTTGGCTTCGTCTTCGGCTGGGTCCCCTACTTCCTCGGGGGCGTGGTCACCACCCGCCGCTATGTCTACAACGACCGCGAGAACGCCGGTCTCACGCCGGCCAGCTTCGATCTGCCCTTCGAGGAGGTCACGTTCCAGGCCAGGGACGGGGTGCCGCTCAAGGGCTGGTGGGTGGGCGCCCCGCAGCCCCGCGGCACCGTAGTGCTGGTGCACGGTCTGAACCGCTCGCGCATCGAGATGGTGAAGAAGGTCCCGTTCCTGCACGACCGGGGATGGAACGCGCTGCTCTTCGACCTGCGCCACCACGGCGCGAGCGGGGGCGACGTCTCGAGCTTCGGCTACTTCGAGAAGGAGGACGCGCGCGCGGCGGTGGCGCTGGCCCGTGCACGGTCGGCGGGCCCGGTCGTCCTCTGGGGGATCTCGCTGGGCGCCGCCACCGCCACCCTGGCCGCCGCGGACGATCCGGACGTGGCCGGGCTCGTCTGCGACAGCACCTACCGCAGCCTCAGGGACACCGTGGCTCATCACCTGGAGCTGGCCCGGTCGTGGGCCTGGTGGATGCGCCTGGTGCCGAGCTGGCCCGTGGGGGCCGAGGTCCTGTTCTGGATCGGCCGGCAAGGCGGCTTCGACGTCGACGCCGTGGACGTCCGCGCCGCCGCCGCGCGGCTGGCGGGGCGGCCCTGCCTGTTCGTCTGCAACTCCGGGGACGAGCGCATGCCCGCCGAGATCGCCTTCGAGCTGAAGGCCGCGGCCGGGGACCGGGCTCGCGTCCTGGTCGTCCCGGGCCACAGCCACGGCGGGGCGTATCGCGACGCCACGGCCGCCTACCAGAGCGCGGTGGCACAGGTGCTGGACGAGGTCGGGACGGTCCCTTTGCGCGTGGCGGCGGCTTCCCACTGAAGAGGTAGCGATGAGCGAGCAGAAGAAGCACCCCGTGCCGTTCCCCGAGGACGACAACGGGGGGGCCAAGCCCCCGGAGCAGACGGGGTCCTACACCATGGTGGACCCGCGCTTCCGGGAGATCTACTTCCAGTTCTACAAGGAGACCTACAAGCCCTCGGTGCTCGACCGCAAGACCAAGGAGCTCATCGCCATCGCCGCCAGCCTGGCCGCCAAGTGCCAGGGCTGCCTCGAGGGTCACATCCGCAAGGCCCTGAAGTTCGGGGCCACGCGCGAGGAGATCTCCGAGTCCATCGCCATCGCCATCGGCGTCAACGCGGCCGCCGTGGTGGACCAGACCGACATCGCCGCGCAGAGCATGGACCTCAAGCTCTACTAGTCCTTGGGCGCGGCCCTCTTCCTCCGCCGCGCCGCCCGCACGACCAGCCAGACGATCGCCGCCACCGTGGCCCAGGGCAGCACCAGCACCGTCAGATAGATCAGCGCTCCCGCCGACATCGCCAGCACCTGGAGCGAGTCGCGCAGGGCCTCGAGGAGCGGGGCCAGGGCGCCGGCCCGGATGACGGCCTCGGGCTCGTGGAGGGCGGCCGAGATCGTGGAGAGGGCGATCTGCTGGTCGTAATAGCGGCGCTCGCCTTCGATCTGCTCGATCTCCTCGAGGAGCCGGGTCAGCTCGCGCTCGGCCTCCAGGACGTCGGAGAGCCGGGCGGTGCGGGTACGCAGGATCTCGCGCAGGCGGCCTTCCGCGTCGCGCTTCACCCGCAGCCGCGTCTCCAGGTCGGCGTAGGCCTTGGTGACGTCCTGCGTGGACACGGTCTCGGTCTCGACCTTGCCCAGGCCCTTCAGCTCCGAGTAGGCGGCGGCGAAGCGTTCGGCGGGGACCCGGATGACGAGCGTGCCCCGGCGCCGGTCCTGGGCGCCGCGCGAGGCCTGGGTGTCGGCGAGGTAGCCGCCGTGGGACTCGGCCACGCGCGCGACCTTTTCCGAGGCCTCCTCGTAGCTCCGCACCTCGATGGCCACCTGCGCGGTGCGGATGAGCTTGCGCGCCGCGAGCATGGCCTGGAGCGAGGGCGCCTGGGCAGCGCCGCCCTTGTCGGCAGGCGGAGCGGCGGCGGCGTTCCGGGCGTCGCCCTGCTGGGCGACGTAGCCGAGCGCGCGGAGCCTCTCCGGTGCCGCCTGCGCGGTGGCCGCGGGTGCCGGCGCCTGGTCCTTCGCGGAGTCGGCGACCCTCGCCTTCTGGCAAGCGGGCGCGGCGGCGGCCAGCACCGCCACGCCCGCGGCCACGGCCCCGCGGAATCCGCAGAGAGAAGAAGGTCCGGACGTCATCGCCATGCGTTTCCTCCGTCGACGGAGCTACACGCCCGGACCAGCGGCTATTCCGCGGAGTCGGCTACTTCTCCCCCGTCAGCGTGGCCTTCATGGTCGGGTGGACGCTGCAGTGGTAGTTGAACTCGCCGACGGAGCTGACGGTGAAGCTGAACTGACCTCCGGGGTCGATGAACGGGCTGACGAACTCGCCGCTGTCCGCGGTGGCGGTGTGGGTCGTGGTGTCCTTGTTCTTCCAGATGACCTTCTGGCCCACCTTGGCCGTGGCCGAGGCCGGCGAGAAGGTCATGTTCACGATGTTGATGACCAGGTCGGGCAGCGGCTCGGGCGTCGGTGTCGCTTCGGGGGTGGGCGTCGGGCTCGGCTCGGGCGTCGGGGTGGGCACGGGCGAGGGAGACGGCACGGGCGACGGAACCGGTGACGGGCTCGTGACGACGACGGGCGGGGACGGCATGACAATCGGCGCGCTGCTGTCTCCGCCGCAGGCGGGCAGTGCCAGGGCCAGGGCGACGATCCAGGGCGAACGCGAACGCTTCATCTCGATTCTCCGGGGAATCGGGCGGTCTTACGCGACGGTTGCCGGGGAGTCCTTCGCCGCCTCGAAGCGCTCCCGCAGCCAGGGTGGGATTTGGATCGGCCGGAACGACTTCATGTCCACGACCACCGCCACGTTGCGGGCGCGGAAGACCGGCCGCGCCGAAACCGCGCCTTCGTAGCGGATCTGCACCGACGAACGGCCCACCCGCTCCACGATCACCGCCACCTCCACGTGGTCGCCGTAGTGCACGGGGGCCAGGAACTCCATCTCCACCTTGACCGTGGGGAAGGCGATGCCCTCCCGGTAGACCTCGGGGTAGGGGCGGCCCACGTGGCCGGCGAAGAAATCCTCGAAGGACTCGTGGAGGTAGTTCACGAGGTTGGGGTAGTACGCGATCCCCGCGGCGTCGAGGTCGCCGAACCGCACGAGGATCGAGGTCTTGAACACCCCGGGATTATACGGGCCTCAGGCCTTGCTCCCCAGGTGCTCCAAGACCGACAGGCTCAGGATCTCGGCCAGGGCCTCGAAGTAGGTGTCGCCGTCCTCGGAGGAGGCGGCGGTGGGGTCGCCGAAGTAGGCGTCCTCGCCTCCCGCCTCGGCGAACGTCTTGGCGCCCTTCTTGATCGCGGCCAGCAGGCCGGGGATGGGCGGGAGGCTGATGCGGACGGAGTCGCGGACCATCTCCGGGGCCGCGGCCATGACCAGGGACGTCTCGAAGGCGCCGGCGTGGTCGCCCTGCAGGAAGGCCTCGCCCAGGAGCTCGGCCCACCTCTTCTTTGTTACGTCGGTGTAGCAGACGCTGGCCCCGGCCTTCCTCGCGTCCTCCACGCCTTTCTTCAGCGACTCCAGGTGGGCGGGCTCCAGGTGGAGGTTGGCCAGGGCCACGGCGCGGAACCTCTTCGCCGCGGAGAGGCACACGTCACGGATCAGGGCGGCGGCGGTTTCGGGGGAGACGGTAATGCTCCCCGGGAAGTCGGCCCCGAAGTCGGCGACGGTGAAAGTCACCGGAGGCAGGATCAGGGCCGGCACCCCGTTCTCCTTGAGCTTCTTGGCCCCGCGCCGCGCCATCTCTGTGGCGATCACGGTGTCGGTGGAGAGGGGCAGGTGGGGGCCGTGCGCCTCCGTGGCCCCCACGGGCAGGATGGCGACGGGCCGGTCCTTCATCGCCTCGTCCACCTCGGTCCAGGTCATCTCGGGCATCACGATGTTGTCGGCCATGGCCATTGAAGGAGGTCTTCCTTCGCTCCTTTCTCTATTGTGTGTTGGTCAGGGATTGGCTTAGGGCAGGCTCTCTACGTTTGGGCGGCGCCTCCCAGGCGTCTCCGGTCGATCTTGCCCCGGTCGTTCTTGGGGAGCGACGGGGCGAACTCCACCTGGCGCGGGTACTTGAAGGGAGCCAGGCGGGTCTTCACGAACTCCTGGAGCTCCCGGGCCAGGGTCGAGTCGCCGTCTCCGTCGCGAGGCACCACGTATGCTTTGGGTTTGACGAGTCCGTCCCGGTCCTTATACCCGATCACGGCGCATTCCGCCACCCTCGGATGCTGCAAGAGGCAGTTCTCCACCTCGTACGGGCTCACGAAGATGCCCGACACCTTCAGCATGTCGTCGGTGCGCCCTTCGTACCAGAAGAGTCCTTTCTCGTCGCGGCGCATGTGGTCGCCGGTGACCACCCAGTCGCCGCGCAGGACCTCCTTGGACTTCTCGTGGGCCTGCCAGTATTGGATGGCGGCGGACTCGCCCCTGATCCAGAGCGTGCCCGCCTCGCCCGACGCGACGTCCTTGCCGTCCGCGTCCACGACGCGCGCCTCGTAGCCCGGCACCAGCCGGCCCAGGCTGCCCGGCACCACCTCGCCGGGGTAGTTCGAGATGTAGATGTGGAACATCTCGGCCGAGCCGATCCCGTCGAGGATCTCGACCCCGAAGGTCTCCATCCACCGGCGGTAGAGCTCGGGGGGCAGCGCCTCCCCCGCGGAGAGGCAGAGGCGCAGCGACGACAGGTCGCGGCCCCTCCCGCCGGGATGGTTCAGCATTCCGTTGATCATGGTGGGCACCGACGTGAGGATGGTGGGCTTGTAGCGCTCGATGGCGTCGAAAAGGGTCTGGGGCTCGCTGCGCTCGCTGAAGAGGGCCGCGGCCCCGCCCACCGCGAACGGGAAGAGCAGGTTCGTGCCCGTGGCGTAGCCGAAGAAGAGCTTGGGGACGGAGACCGTGAGGTCGTCCTCCCGGATCCCCATCACCTGCTTCGCGTAACGCTCGGTGTTCCACGGCAGGTCCTGCTGCAGGTGGACGGCGGCCTTGGGCTTGCCCGTCGACCCGCTGGTGAAGAGCCAGATGGCGGGGTCGTCGCGGTGGGTGTCGGCGTTCTGGAAGCGGTCGGAGGCCTTCGCGCACAGCTCGTCGAACGAGAGGTGCGGCCCGGGGTCGCCCACTACGATCAGGTGGCGCAGGTGGTGGAGCCCCGCGCGCAGGGGCCCGATGCGGTCCAGGGCCTTTGCATCGACGACGGCCGCGCGGGCCCGGCTGTACTCGAAGTAGTAGGCGAGGTCCTCCGCGGGGAGGATGGGGTTGACCATGGCGATGACGGCGCCGGCCTTGGCGGCCCCGAACCAGGCGAAGGCGAACTCGGGACGGTCGGGGAGGACCAGCAGCACGCGGTCCTCGACCTCCACGCCCAGTCCGCGCAGCGCGCTGGCGAAGCGGTTGGACCGGGCCTGCACCTCGCGGTAGGTCCAGGCCTCGTCCCTGTAGTAGAGGCAGGTCTTGCCGCCGCGGCCCTCCTCGAGGTTGCGGTCGAGGAAGTACCACGCCATGTTGAACCGCTCCGGAAAATCCATGGGGCCCGCGCTCACGCCCGCTTCCTCCCGGGACCGAGAGGATGATACGCGCCCGAGTGATAGACGAGCGCGCGGCCGGGGCGGGCGCTCGCGGAGAGTACCTGGCCCACGTAGATCGTGTGGTCGCCCGCGGGATGGGCCGCGGCCAGGCCGCACTCGAGGTGGGCCAGGGCCCCGGGCACCAGGGCCGCCCCGTGCGGGCCCGTGACCATGTGGAGGTCCGCGAACTTCGCCCGGCCGCGGCGCGCGAACCGTTCGGAGATCGCGTCCTGGCCCTCGGCCAGGACGCTCACGCCGAAGAGCTTCGAGTCCAGGAACGCCGCGTGCGTCTCCGACCGGGCGTCCACGCATACGAGGACCAGCGGGGGATGGAGGCTCACCGAGCAGAACGCGCTGACCGTGAGCCCGAGGAGATGGCCCGCGCGGTCGCGCGTCGTCACCACGGTGATCCCGGTGGCGAACTGGCCGAGGGCCTGCCGGAACGATCGCGCATCCACGGTCATGCGGCCGCCACGGCGTCCCGGGGCGCCTGCGTGGAGCGGCGGTAGAGGGCGAGCTGCCCCGCCCATAGCGCCAGGCGCAAGGCGATCCGGCTCGCCATGAGCGCCTGGGCCAGTAGCAGCGCGACGAGCTGCGTAGCGTAGCCGGTCGTCTCCCAGGCGCCGTCCAGCACCGCCCACAGGGCCAGGAGGGCGGCGCCCAACGCGGCCAGCGAGACGTAATGGCCGAACGTCCGCAGCGGGCGCGCCAGCGCGAAGGAGAACGCCGACAGCAGGGCGAGCACCGCGCTGGACCGCTCCTCGAGGACGATGATCGCCTTGGCGTAGCCGGAGACCATGTTCACACACAGGAGGACCAGGAGCAGCAGGGC
>DAINRN010000101.1:8233-9573 GCA_036741815.1 Acidobacteriota bacterium | reverse complement strand
CGCCACCGCCGAGCCCGCCCCGCGCTTCGCGGACCGCTTCCCCTCGGGGCCGTTCGGCGACGACATCGGCTTGAAGCTGGCGGGCGCCGGGGGCGACGGCGCCCAGACGGCAGCCATGCTGCTCGCCCGCGCCGCCGTCAACGAGGGCTTCGACGCCACGCACATCCCGAGCTACGGCCCCGAGTCGCGGGGCGGGACCTCGTACGCGGACGTGCGCATCGCCCCCGACGAGGTGCTGTCGCCGGCCGTCCCCCAGCCGCACGCGCTCGTGGCCTTCAACGCCCCCAGCCTCGCGCGATTCGGTCCGCTGGTGGTGCCGGGCGGGGTCGTGGTCTACGACCGCTCGGTGATCCCGGAGGCCCCCAGCCTTCCGGCAGTCGGCAAAGTGATCGGCGTGCCGTGCTCCGAGATCGCCCGGGACCTGGGCCGGACGGTGGTCAAGAACATCGTCGCCCTGGGCGCGCTGGCCGGTGGGACCGGCCTTTTCCCGGAGGCCACGTACCTGGCCGCGATCCGCCAGGCGCTGCGCGAGAAGCCCGCCCTGGCGGCGCTCAACGAGCAGGCGTTCGCGCGGGGGCTGGACGCGGCGCGCGAGGCTGCGGCCGTGCGCACGGAGGAGAGGGAGGCGCCATGTCTGTCTTGATGTCGTTGGTCCCGGACGAGCGGAGCCTCGTCTGGGCGCTGCGGGAAGTGCCCGAGGGCCCGCTGCGCGACGAGCTGCTCGCGTTGTTCAAGGAGATCCTGGCCGACGCGCGGAACGCGCATTGCGCGGAGGCGCAGGCGGACGGCGTCCCCTGCGCGTGCCTGGGCGCGAGCTGCGCCGAGTGCGAGCGCGTGCTCTCCCGCTTCCGATCGATGCGCGGCGCGCCGGCGCACACGGCATAGGGCCGTGGACCTCGGCATACCCCGGGAGACGCGGGGCTGGATTCGACGGCCAGCCTCTCGAGGTGAACCATGACCGAGGTAATGACGGCGCCGTCCACCGAGAGCCTGTGGACGGACCGCTTCGCCCAGCGCACCCAGCGCATGACGAGCTCCGCCATCCGCGAGCTGCTGAAGCTGCTGGAGGACCCGGAGATCATCTCCTTTGGCGGAGGCCTGCCCGCGCCCGAGGTCTTCCCGCGCGAACAGGTGGAACGGGCGGCGCGCCGCGTCCTGGAGGAGCACGGCAACACCGCCCTCCAGTACGGCGCCACCGAAGGCTACGGCCCGCTGCGCGAGATGCTGGTCCGTCACATGTCGCGCTACGGGATCGACGTGGGGCCCGAGAACGTGCTCGTCACGACCGGCTCGCAGCAGGCGCTGGACCTGATCGGGAAGCTCCTCATCCCCGATCTCTC
>DAINRN010000101.1:0-8223 GCA_036741815.1 Acidobacteriota bacterium | reverse complement strand
TCCTGATCAACCCCGGCGACCACATTGCCACCGAGGAGCCGACCTACCTTGGGGCCCTCCAGGCCTTCACCAGCTACCAGGCCGAATACCTCACGGTGCCCGTCGACGAGGCCGGGATGCAGGTGGACGAGTTGGCGGACGTGCTCCGGGCCGCGCCCAAGTTCATCTACGTGCTGCCCAACTTCCAGAACCCCGGCGGGGTGACCCTGTCTCTTTCCCGGCGCCGTCGCCTGGTGGAGCTCGCGGCCCACTACGGCACGCCGATCGTCGAAGACGACCCTTACGGTCAGCTCCGCTACGACGGCCAGCACCTGCCACCGCTCGTCAAGCTCGACGCGGACCGGAACGGCTGCGCCCACGGCGAGCGCTCCTTCCGCGGTCGCGTGCTCTACCTCGGCACCCTCTCCAAGACACTCGCCCCCGGGCTCCGCATCGGCTGGGTGGTGGCGCCCGAGGAGGTCATCACGAAGCTCAGCCAGATGAAGCAGGGCGCCGACCTCCATACGAGCACCTTCGCCCAGATGGTGGCCTACGAGACCGCGCGTGGCGGGTTCCTGGACCGGCACGTGCGGCGCATCCGCGAGGTCTACCGCGTCCGCCGGGACGCCATGCTGGCGTCGCTCCAGCGTCACTTCCCGGCCGGGGTGCTCTGGACCCGCCCGCAGGGCGGCCTCTTCCTGTGGGCCACGCTCCCGCGTGGCGTCGACGCCGGCGCGCTACTCCAGCACGCGCTGGCCGAGAAGGTGGCCTTCGTTCCCGGGGCCGCCTTCCATCCCCGCGGCGGCGGCGCCCACACCTTCCGCCTCAACTTCTCTTATTGCAGGCCGGAGGTGATCGAGGAGGGGATCCGGCGACTGGGCGGCGTCCTGCGCCACCACCTGGCCTAGATGGCGGCCACGCGGCGCGCGCCCTTGACCCGCGCCCGGGGCGGCACCCGCGCGGCCGCCGCGGGACGGGGCCGTTTGCCGGCCAGCACGCCCACCAGGTCCAGGCTGGTCACGATCCCGACCACCCGGCCGCCGCTCGTCACCAGCAACCGGTGGATGCGCCCCGCCCACATGGTGCGGGCGATCTTCGCCACCGGCGTGTCCTCGGGGACGGTGTAGACGGTAGGGGTCATGATGTCGCGCACCAGCAGGTCGTCGCTCTCGATGTGGAGCGCACGGAGGTCCTCCGGGTTCATCCGCTCCTCCCAGCCCCGCACGGCGGTGGCGGGGCTCGAGCGGTCGTCCACGACGTCGGGCCTGTCCGCGTCGTTCTGCGCCACGTCGGTCAGCGACACCACGCCCACCAGGTGTCCGTCGTGGTCGACGACGGGGGCGCCGCTGATCTGGTTCTCGACGAGGAAGGCGGCCAGCTCCCGGACCGTGAAGTCGACCCGGACGGTCAGCACGCGCCTGCTCATCACGTCCTTCGCGGTCAGCGTTGTCGTCATGGCTACCTCCCTGGAGCAAGCCTGAAGGCGCCACCGTTCGCGATCAATGGATCAAACGATCCGGTCAGGTCCGTCGAGCGGATCCCACCGCCCTGCGCTGCGTCACCTCATAGAGGACGCGTCCGGCCTGGGTCCGGCTGTCCGCCTGGGCGATATCGGAGAGGCTGATCACGCCCACGCAGCGACCCGCCTCGTCGACCACCACCAGCCGGGACCTCTTCACCGCGGCCATCCGTCGCTCCGCCGTGCGCAGGGAGTCGGTCTCCCGGCAGACGCGGACGTCGCGGGTCATCACGGTGCTCACGGGCATGCTGAGCGAGAGGTCCTCCGCCAGGACGCGGATGGCCAGGTCCCGGTCGGTGACGAGCCCGCTCACCAGCCCCCCGGCGTCCACGACGGGAAGGAACCCGACGTTGCGGTCGCGCATGGTCCGCGCGCACCGGTCCACGGGATCGATCTCGTGACAGACGGCGACCGTCTTCGTCATGACGTCGCGGCACAGCATGGCGTCCCTCCTTTCGTCCTCGCAGAGGTAGCGGTGGATGGCGGCGGCGGCATGCCGCCCGTCGCGCATGGCCAGGATGACAGTGGCCCCGCCGCGCGAGAGGTCCCCGCCCGCGAAGACGCCGGGGCGGCTCGTCCGCTGGTTCGCGTCCACAGTCACCGTTCCGTTGTCGCCCACCGCCAGGCCCGGCGTGGTGGCTTGCACGATGGGGTTGGGCCGCTGCCCCAGGGCCGAGATCACGGTCTGCACGGCCATCACGTGTTCGGAGCCCGGCACCGGCACCGGACGCCGCCGTCCCGACGCGTCGGGCTTGCCCAGCGTCATGTCCTGGCAGGTCAACCCGCGGACCCGACCGCGCTCGTCGCCCAGGATGGCGGTCGGGTTCTTCAGGAACAGGAGCTCAACGCCCTCCTCCTCCGCGTGCGCCACTTCCTCCTTGCGCGCCGGCATCTCCGCGCGGGATCGCCGGTAGACGAGGTAGGCGTGCTCCGCGCCCAGCCGCCGCGCCGTGCGCACCGCGTCCAGCGCGGTGTTGCCGCCGCCGACCACCGCCACCTCGCGCCCGAGCCGCAGCGGCGTGTCGTTCTCCGGGAAGCGGTCCGCGCCCATGAGGTTCACCCGCGTGAGGAACTCGTTGGCGGAAAGGGCGCCGCTCAGGCTCTCGCCCGGGATGCCCATGAAGGCCGGGGTGCCGGCCCCCGTGGCCAGGAACACCGCGCGGAAGCCTTCCTCGTCCATGAGCTCGTCGATGGTCGCCGTCCGCCCCACCAGGAAGTTCGTGCGGGTCTCCACGCCCAGCGCGTCGAGCAGCCGCAGCTCGCGGTCGAGGACCTCGTTAGGGAGGCGGAACTCCGGGATGCCGTAGCGCAGCACGCCGCCGAGCGCGTGCAGGGCCTCGAAGAGCGTGACCCGATAGCCGAGCCGGGCCAGCTCGGCCGCGCAGGTCAGTCCGCCGGGACCGGACCCCACCACCGCCACCTTCGGCCCGCGACACGGCGCCGACACCCGGTCCCACGGCGGCCGGTGGCGCGCCTCCCAGTCGCCCACGAACCGCTCGAGCTTCCCGATGGCCACGGGCTCGAAGCGCCGGCCCATGGTGCAGACCTGCTCGCACTGTGTCTCCTGCGGGCAGACGCGCCCGCAGATGGCGGGCAGGGCGTTGGTCTGGCGGATGCGGTCGGCCGCGGCGGCGAAGTCGCGTTGCACGAGACTCTGGATGAAGCCGCGGATGTCCACCGCCACCGGGCAGCCCTTGACGCAAACCGCATCGCGGCACTCCAGGCAGCGCGAGGCCTCGAGCAGCGCCTGCTCCTCGTCGAGGCCGGGCGAGACCTCGAGGAAGCTGGTGCGCCGTGTCTCCGCGGACAGCTCGCGGGGCCGCTGCCGCGGGATCTTGACCCGCTCCTTGGGGTTAAGCGGGTTGACGCTCACCATGCGCTTCGTTCTCCACGGCGTGGCGGAAGCGCTCGTCGGCGGCGCGCTCCAGCTCCGCGTAGGTCGTGTTCCGGCGCATCAGCTCCTCGAAGTCCACCGCGTGGGCGTCGAACTCCGGGCCGTCCACGCACGCGAACCGGGGCGCGCCGGAGACCGTCACCCGGCAGCCGCCGCACATGCCGGTCCCGTCCAGCATGATGGGGTTGAGACTGGCCCAGGTCCGCACCCCGAACGGGCGCGTGGTCTCCGCCACCGCCCGCATCATGGGCAGGGGGCCGCTGGTATAGACGGCATCGACGCGCGAGCGGCCGAGCAGCTCGCGGAGCGGCTCGACCACCAGGCCCTTGCGGCCGCGGCTGCCGTCGTCGGTGGTGACCACCAGGCTGTCGCAGCACTCCGCCAGCTCGCGCTCCAGGATGAGCAGGCTGTCCGACCGCGCGCCGATCAGGCCATGGACGGTGCCGGCCGCGGCCTTCAGCGCGCGCGCGATGGGGTAGACGAGCGCGGCGCCCACGCCGCCCCCCACGCAGGCGGCGGCGAGCCCCGGCTCGATCGGCGACGGGTTCCCGAGCGGACCCAGGACGTCGCGGATCGCGTCTCCCGTCCCGAGCGCGCAGAGCTGCCGCGTCGTCTTTCCCACGGCCTGGACGACGAGGGTGATGAGGCCCTCATCGGGATCGGCTTCGACGACGGTCAGCGGGATGCGCTCGCCGGCTTCCGCCACGCGGATGATGACGAACTGCCCGGCGCGCCATTTCCGGGCCACGAGCGGGGCGTGAACCACGAAGCGCGTGAGCGTCGGCGCCACGCGGCGGGCGTCGCGGATGGAGAACATCGAGACGCGGGGCGGCTCAGGCGTCCCAGTCGTCGCCGATGCACTGCTTGGGGCAGGCGTCCATGGCCTGCCGCATCGCCCGGAGCTCCTGCTTGCTCTCCGGCTGCTGCACGACGGCGTAGTACGTGCCGTCCCAGCTCTGCGCGAAGTTGTCCGGCGCGTACTCCTCGCAGATCCCGCAGCCGTCGCACTCGTCGGTGGTGTAGAAAGGCCCCCAGGTGTTGACCCGTCGGCGCTCTCCCTTCGCTTGCATGGAAAACCTCCTTCGCGCGGCGAAGGCAGGCTGCAATAGGGGTGCCATTTGATCTACCCCGTGACGCGCCTCGGGGCTGCGCACGATTTGCGGTAGAGCGCAGCGCGGCCGCACGATCCGCGCGGCCGCGTTTGTCTCAGGTTCCTTTCCGGACGAGAAGGAACTGCCGGGCCGGGACGTCCCTGCGGACGGACCGCGTGCCGTCGGGCCAGCGGACCGCGACCTCGTCCGCCTTCTCCGCCTTGCCCAGGCCGAAGTGCGGCCTCGGATCGTGACTGCTCAGGTAGGAGTCGCCGGATGCGATGTCGCGGGTCATCGTCCGTCCGCCCGCCCGGACCGTCACCACCGTCCCGATCGGGACGGCGGTCCCGCCCGGGACCAGGCAGACGACGGTCAGCCACGATCCGCCGGGCCCCTCGTTGTGGAGCAGCGCCGGAGGGGAGTCGAGGGCGGTGACGAGGAGGTCGAGCCGGCCGTCGTCGTCGAAGTCGCCGACCGCCAGGCCGCGGTGCGAGCGGGCCGGCTCGAAGCCGGGGCCCGCGCTGTCTGTGACGTCGCGGAAGAGCGTCTCCTGCGCCGCCCCCGCCGGCACGTCGCCCCGGACGCTTCGGTTCTCGAGTAGCAGGTTCCGCTGGCGGTAGGGCCCGATGAGCTGCGCGTGCGCGTCGATCTGGGGGTAGATGTGGCCGTTGGCGACGACGATGTCGAGGTCGCCGTCGGCGTCGAGATCGGCCATGGCCGTGCCCCACTTGAGCGGCCGATACGTGGCGGCGCCGACGCCGGTCGCGCGGCTGACGTCCTCGAAGAAGGCCTGACCGAGGCCCTTGTAGAGCGTCGCGAAATCCTCGGAGAAGTTCGTGACGAAGAGGTCCAGGACGGAATCGCCGTCCACGTCGCCCACGGCGAGGCCCATGCTGGCCTGCGCCGCGCCGTTGGCGTCGAAGGCGGCCGAGGAAACGACACCGACCTCCTTGAACTGCCCGCGGCCGTCGCCGCGATAGAGGTAGTTGGGGTCGGAGTCGTTGGCCACGTACAGGTCGGCATGCCCGTCGCCGTCGAAATCGGCGGCGCGCGCGGCGAACCCGAAGCCCTTGGCAAGGTCCGCCAGGCCGGCCTCTTCCGTGGCCTCCACGAAACGGCCCTTCACGTTGCGGAAGAAATGGTCGGGGGCCCCCTTGAGGCCGAACGGTCCGAAGGCGACCTGCTCGAGGCCCCGCCACGACAGCGTCCGCCTGGCCTTGAGGACGTCGTCCAGCGTGCAATCGACGTACTGGGCGACGTAGAGGTCGAGCCAACCGTCCTCGTCCGCGTCGAAGAAGGAAGCGCCGGTGTTCCAGCCCGGCGCCTCGATCCCCAGGCGCCCGGCCACGTTCTCGAACCGTCCATCGCCCAGGTTGCGGTAGAGGACGTTGCGCCCGAAGCTCGTGACCAGGATGTCGGGCCAGCTATCGTTGTCGTAGTCGGCGACGGCCACGCCCGAGCCCCACTCGCCCTCGCCGCCGACGCCGGCCGCGTCCGTCCGGTCCTCGAAGGTCCCGTCCCCGCGCTGGCGATAGAGCGCGTTCCTGCCGCGCACGACGACCTTCTCGCCGTCCAGCCGCCAGCCGTTCACCAGGTAGACGTCGAGCCGGCCGTCCTTGTCGTAATCGATGAAGGCGGCCCCGGCCCCCGCTGAATCCAGGAGGTGGTCCTTTTCCGGCCGCCCCGCCTCGAGGACGCGGGTCAACCCGAGGCGGGACGCCGCGTCCACGAAACGGAAAGGCACCGCGGGCGCGGCCGCGCGCGCGGCGGGGTCCGGCTCGACGAGCGAGAGCCGCACCGCCGCCGCGCCCCCGAGGAGGATCAGGCCGGCCCGGCCGATGCGCGCTACCTGCCGGGGACGATGTGCTTGGCCCAGGCCGCCTCGACCTTCTTCCACTCGGCGTCCAGCGCGTCCGCCTTGGGATCGCGCGCGAGCATGGCGATGGCCTTCGAGGAGTCCAGGAACGCCTGCTTGGCCGCCTTCGTCACCACCACGTAGCCCTCGTCGTAGAGTCCCTGCGCCTCGCCGGCGGCGTTATGGTGGTGTCCCCCCTGGACGAGCCGCTTGCGCACGCCGGCGACCGCGTTGTCGCCCTCGGTCCCGATCTGGCCGACCGCCGCGGCGACGTTCTCGAGGTTCGCCTTGGCGGCGGCGGCGTCACCCGCCTTCAGCGCCTGGCGCGCGCGCGCCAGCTCCGCCTGGGCATGGGCGTACGTGGCCGCGAGGATGGAGTGGACCAACTTCTCTTCGGCCTTGTCCGCTCCCAGGATCGCATCGGCCAGCGCGTCGTAGGCCGCCACCATCTCGGGCGGCGTCGCGGGCGTGCGGGCCTGGGCACGAGCCGCGGACGGAGCGGCCAGGAACGCCACGGCCAGCGCGGAGCCGAGGAGCGGGACTGCGGTGCGAGTCGCCGCGTGTTTCATCGAATCCTCCATTCATTTCGGCCGACACGGTACACCCGTGCCGGCGGACCCTCAAGTACGGGTCACGCATCTCGCGTGACCGGCCCGCTCCAGTTGCATCCGTCGTAGCCGTAGGCGAAAACGTTGCGCCCCGGCTGGGGTCCCGCTTTCCCGTTCGCGCGCCGTAATCGGCTCGCGCGAATCGGGTTGCGCCGAGGGAGCGCGGCCCAGCGCCTTGGCCGGCTCTTTGCAATTTCCCGGCCAGAGCGCGGCCGTCGGTGGCGCGGCCAGCGGCGCAGCGCATAGGGATGGCGCGCGCACGGGAAAGGAGTCGGTCCATGCATCGTGAGTTCACGCCCGCCGTTGCCGTGGTCCTGGCCATGGCCTGGGGAGCCTCGGCCGTCGCCCAGGACGCCAAGATGATCGAGCGGGGCAAGGCTGTTTACGCCGAGCAGAAGTGCAAGCTCTGCCACTCGATCGCCGGGGAGGGGAACACCAAGGGTCCGCTCGACGGCTGCGGGAGCAAGCTCACCACCGCCGAGATCAGGGAGTGGATGGTCGATCCCAAGGCGATGACGGCGAAGACCAAGGCGGAGCGTAAGCCGTTCATGAAGGCGTATCCCAACCTGCCGCAGGCGGACCTGGACGCGCTCGTCGCCTACATGCAGAGCCTGAAGAAGAAGTAATCCGTCGGAGCGGGGGCTCACGACGGGAAACCGGCTTCGACGCGCCGCCTCTTGCGGGTAGAATCGGCGCCGACCATGCCCCGGCGCGTCCTCTCCTGGCTCCAGCCCGCTGTCTTCCTCGGCAGCAACCCCATCACGCTCGCGGGCGCGGTGCTGACCACCAGCTCCGCGCTCACGATGGTGGGGTTCTGGATCCTGGAGACCGTCCAGCTGCGCACCGTGCACCCGTACGCGGGGATCATCGTCTTCCTGATCCTCCCCGGCGTGTTCGTCCTGGGCCTGCTCCTCATGCCCCTGGGCGTGGTGTTGCGGCGGCGGCGGCTGCGCGCCCGGGGCGAGCTGCCCCACGTCTACCCGACCATCGACCTCAGGCACGGCCCGGTGGCCCACGGCCTCCGCCTGGTGGCGGCGGTAACGGTCCTGAACGTCCTCATCCTCAGCGTCGCCTCCTACCAGGGCGTGAGCTACATGGACTCGACCCAGTTCTGCGGGCTGACGTGCCACTCGGTCATGGCCCCCGAGTACTCCGCCTACCTGGACTCCGCGCATTCCCGGGTAGCGTGCGCGGAGTGTCACATCGGGTCGGGCGCGTCCTTGTTCGTCCGCTCGAAGCTCTCGGGCACCCGGCAGGTGCTGGCGGTGACGTTCAAG
>DAINRN010000100.1:0-9584 GCA_036741815.1 Acidobacteriota bacterium | reverse complement strand
TCGGTGCCCGAGGTGGGCCGGCTGTCGATGGCGATGGTCCCCCCCAGGGCCTCCACCACGTTCTTCACGATGGCCAGGCCCAGCCCGGTGCCGCCCCGCCGGGTGGTGAAGTACGGCTCCCAGATGCGCGGCAGGTTCTCGGGCGGGATGCCCACCCCGCGGTCCTTCACCGTGATGAGGACGTGGCCGGGGCCGGCGGGCCCGGTGACGACCTGGAGGTCGGGCTCGCCGTCGGCGGCGGGGGCCATGAACGGGTCCCGCGCCTCCAGCGCGTGCCGCGCGTTGGTCAGGACGTTCACGAGCGCGCCTCGGAGGCGCTCGCGATCCGTCACGATGCGGGGCAGCGTGGGGTCGAGCAGCAGGCGGACCTTCCAGCGCGCGATGCCGGTCATGGCCCCGCTGGCCGCGGCCTGGCAGACCTCGTTCACGTCCACGGTAGCGAAGTCGAACTGGATGGGCCGGGCGAAGTCCAGGACGTCGTCCACCAGGTGGTTGAGGCGGGCGACCTCGCCATCGATGTCGCGCAGCGCCTCGCGGCGCTCGCCGTCGGCCAGGCCCTCCTGGCGCAGGGTGCGTATGGCGGTCTTGATGATCATGAGCGGGTTCCGTATCTCGTGGGCAATGACGGTGGAGAGGCGGCCGAGGGCGGTCAGGCGCTCGCGGCGGCCCGCCTCGCGCTGGAAGCCCGCCAGGGCCTCCGTCATCCCCGTGAAGCTGCTCGCGAGCAGGCGCGCGTCCTCATCCGTCCAGCGGCCGGGCGGCGGGACGCGGCCGCCGCGCGCGAGGTCGCCCGTGGCCGCCATCTCCCGCATGGCGGCGGTGATGGCGCGCAGCGGCCGGGTCACGGTCAGCGCCACCGCGTAGCTCAAGAGGATGGCCAGGGCCACGGCCACCAGCGCGGTGCCCGCCAGCGCCGTATGCAGCGGCCCCACGAAGCTCAGCAGCTTCGTGCGCGACCGCAGGATGAGAGCGGTCGCCTGCGGCGAGCCGGCGCGGCCCTGGTCGGAGGAGGCGAGCGGCCGCGCGAGGGCGAGGTACTCCTCGTCGTCCAGGTTGAGGCGCGAGGCGCTCGTGGAGCGCAGGAAGCCCTCCAGCAGCCTGTCGTGCGCCTTTGGGAGGGTGCCGGCCTGGATGCGGCCGTCGAGGGCGAAGGCGATCTCGCTCTCCGTCAGGTCCTTGAAGCGGCCGGCCAGCCGGTCGTCGAACGCGAAGCCCACGCTGAGCGTGCCCAGGATCTCGGGGCTGGGCCGCCCGATGAAGATGGGGACCGTCACCACCTCCACCATGCCGTCGGCGCCGGGCCAGAAGACGGTGGTCTCGCGGCCGGCCAGGGCCTCGGCGATCCCCGGCAGCTCGGCCAGCGACTCGGGCGGCGCGTCCAGCGCCCCTTCGCGGGCCAGCACCCGGCGCGAGCGGTGCACGACCATGAGCAGCGCGGAGCCCACCTGGTCCTGGTACTCCCGGGCCAGCGGCTCCACCGTGGGCGGGTCCGCCAGGTCCACCGCGGCCTTGAGCTTCGGCAGGTCGGCCACCAGGCGCGCCATGCGCAGCGCGCTCTCCACGCGCATCTCGTGGTGCTGGTCCACCAGGCGGCCCGCCTCCTGGAGGCCGCGTTGCAGCTCGCTCTCCGCCTCCCGCGTCACGCGGACGTTCACGATGGTGATGGCCACCCCGATCGACACCACGGCCAGGGCCGCGCTGGTGACGAAGATCCGGTTGGTGAGGGTGGAGAAGGCCTTCATGACAGGTCGAAGTCCAGCTCCTGGTCGCCGCCTTCGTCCGGCACGCGCGCGGCGCGGACCTTGGCCGCCAGCACCGGGTGCCAGACGGCGACGGTGTAGTTGCCGGGAGGCAGCCCGTCGATGTGGTACTCCCCGCGCGCGTTCGTGACCGCGAAATGGCGGTGCGCGAAGACGAGGATGAAGGCGCTCATGTGGGAGTGGATCTCGCAGAACACGCGCACGATCCCCGGCCGCTCGAAGCGCACCGACTTGGAGCGGCCCGTCGCATAACGCCCCAGGTCGAACCGCTTGGACCGGGAGAGCGAGAACACGTTGTGGTACGTCTTGTCGCTGTTCAGGAACTGCACCGTGGTGCCCGTGGTGATGGCCAGCACGTGCGGGACGAAGGTCTCGTTGCGCTGGTCCAGGACGACGGTGGGCCCGGGCCGCTCCTCGAAGGCGCCGCGCGGAGCGGTCTCCAGGTAGACGACGGCCACCTGCTGCTCCGGCGACGCGTGATGCGCGTCCGGCATGCCCAGGTCGGTGATGGCCGGGCGAGGGTCGGAGGGCCTCACGTCGCGCAGGAAAGCCACGCGGCCCCGGATGGCCCCCGCCGCCGCGGCGGCCTGCGCGGGCGGCGCCACGAGAGGGGCGGCCGTCGCCAGCAGCTCGGACACGACCACGCCGAGCAGGATCCGCCGCATCAGAACCAGAACTGCGCCTGGGCGGCGATCACCATGTCCGACTGCTCGGCCGCCTCCTCGCGCCAATTCTGCTGCACGACGGCCTTCAGGACCACGTTGCGGCGGATGTTGTAGCCGGCGCCGAGCTCGACGCGCGTCACCGGGGCCTCCCACGGCGTGACGAGCGGCGTCTCCGAGCCCTCGGGTGGAGACGCCTTGAGGGTGCTGAAGCCGACGTGGTCGAAGCGCGCGGCGGCGTAGAGACCGGGCCGGATCTTCCGCCGCGCCTCGACGAAGACGCCCCAGGCCTCGAGCGGCGACGGCACGAAGGGCTCCGCGACGGGCGGGACGAACCAGCGGCTGAGTATCCCCTCCGTGCGGAAGAGCCAGTGCCCGCGCGAGAACTCGACGTCCAGGCCGAATGCCTGCTGAACGTGCGAGGCCTCGCGGGACTCGGGAGGGAGGGCCGCGACAGCCGACTCGTCCACATAATCGCCCTCCGCCGCCGAGGCCCCCAGGACCAGGCCCAGCACGGGCCGTACCTCCAATCGACCCAGGAGCTGCTTGCCGGAGTTGTCGTCGCCGACGCGCGGGCTGCACTGGGTGCCCTGCGTGACGGCCATGGCCACGCTCACGCGCTCCGCCGCCCAGCGGGCCTGGACGCCCGTGTCCCACCGGTCCGCCGCCACGAGGGGCAGGCCGTGGTCCCAGGTCTCGGACCCGATCGGATAGTGGTTGGCCCAGCCCATCCCCTTCATGCGCACGAGGTCGTCCGCGGAGGCCGGCAGGGAGTCCGAGCGCAGCGAGGTGAGGTACTGGTAGATGAACGGCTGCCCGATGAGGGGGTTGTCCACGCCGTAGGCGTGGCGGCCGAACGCGCCGAAGACGGGCGGGATGCGCCCCAGCTGGACGTCGAAGGCGTGGTCCGCGAGCGGCCGGACCCGGAGATACGCGGCGGAGAGGCTGGGCCCGCCGCCGTTGTCCATCCGCCCTTCGACGAGCAGGGCGGCGCGGGGGCCCAGGCGGAGGGACGCGTCCATGCGCAGCCGAACCAGCTCCGTCGTGCTCTTCTCGTAGCTGCTGTAGTTGAAGTATCCGCTGTCATCCGTGGCCACCGAGACGAGGCCCTCGATCCCGAGGGAGAACCAGCGGGGCTCCCGCGACGCCGGGGCCGCGTCCTGCGCCCCGGCCCGCGCGCCGGCCAGCCCGAGGGCGAGGGCGAGGCCGTACGTCCAGCGGGTCAAGCCGACTGCCATTGCGGCACCGCCTGCGCGATTGTATCTCCCTCTCAGGACGAGTCTCCGGCCGGTATCAGCAAGATCGGTTCCCGGGCCGGCGCCGCCTTTGCGGCGTGCGTTCCGCGCGCCGGCAGACGCGGCCCTTTCGGAACTCGTATGCGCTTACGCAGCCGGTAAGCCGCACTCGGGCCTCGAGATGAAGGCGGCGCGAGGACGAAACTGGCACGATACATGCGAGAGAGATGGGCATGCGTGTCGCCCGCGTCGGGCTCGTGGCCGCGGTCCTCCTCCCGGTGATCTCGATCGTCGCCCCGCGGGCGCACGCGCGCCAGCGGAGCCGGCCGCCGGCGCCCCGAGGCATCCAGGTCGACATGCGGAACGTGGACCTCCACATGACCTCGGACGTCACCCTGCGCGTGCGGAGCCTCCGCGGACGCTTCGTGCCCACACGGACCGGCGGGGTAGCGAACCTCGACGACAGCGCCTCCTACACGGTCGCGGTCGAGGCAGGCGAGACGGCCATCGACGAAGCCTCGCTCAACGCCCTGATGACCGAGCACGTCTTCGCGCGCACGCCAGGCCACGACAAGCCGCCGGTCAAGGACCTGGTCGTGAGGGTCGAGGACGGAGTCGTGAAGCAGAAGGGCACGCTCGACAAGAAGATCGACCTGCCGTTCAGCGTCAAGGGCGCCGTGGAGGCCACGCCGGACGGCAAGATCCGCGTGCACGCGAAATCCATCAAAAGCCTGGGCCTGCCCGTGAAGGGGCTCATGAAGATCCTGGGGATCGAGATGGACGACATGCTCAAGGTGGAGTCGGGGCACGGCCTCACCGTGGACGACAACGATTTCATCATCGATCCCCAGACGATGCTGCCGCCCCCGCACCTGCAGGGGCGCGTGACCGCGGTGCGGATCGAGGGCGACCAGATCGTCCAGGTCTTCGGGGACGGACCGGTGCCGAAGGGCGGCGGGCGCAACCACATCTACTGGCGGGGGGGCAGCCTGCGCTTCGGCAAGCTGACCATGCGCGACACGGACCTCGAGCTCATCGACCAGGACCAGTCCGACCCCTTCGACTTCTCGGTCGACGGCTACAACGAGATGCTGGTGGCCGGCTACTCCAAGAACACGCCGCAGCTCGGGCTCAAGACCTACATGCCCGACTACGATGACCTGAAGGCGGGCCGGCGGGTGAACGCCACGCCCGGCGCGGCCCGCCGCGCCGCGCGCCGCGTGAGCCGCTGACCGCGCCCGCTCGTTCCCGCTACCGGCGCGGCTTCGTCCTGCGGAACCAGCTCCGTTTCGGCCGGGCGCGCTTCGCCTGGTCGGCCATGGCCCGCGCCACGCTCTTCCCGCGGTCCCAGGCCTCGCGGTAGAACCGCTGCACGGCGGCCGGGTCGAGGCGCCGGCCCTCGGAGGCCCAGGCCGCCACCGCGCGCCCGACCGCCCAGGTGCCGGCGTAGGCCATGGCCACCTTGGGCACGACCCCCGCCACGGGGATGAGGCCCACGAGCTGGCGCGCGGCCTGACGGAAGAGGAAGCCCCCGCCCAGGACGCCCACGACCTCGCCGATGAGCTCGCGCGGCTGGCCCTTCTTCCCGCAGGCCAGCGCGATCTTGTAGCTCATCACGAGCTGGTTCTTGGTGAGCACGATCATGTCCGCGAGGTTCAAGGGCAGGTCCAGGACTGGCACCGCCTCCGCCAGGCCCGTGGTGAGCGCGTAGGTGGCGTTGGCCCTGGCGGTCTCGTCGATCAGCTCGGTGAAGATGGCCGCGCGCAGGGGCGGGAGCTGGCGCGCCAGCGCCAGGCGCAGCGCGGCGTCGAAGGCGGCGACCACCGCCTCGGCGATGGCGGGAAGGGCGGCCGCGTCGAGCGCGGGCACGGCCGCGCGGGTCGTCTCGCCCGCCCGCGCGACGCCGCCGGTGGCGCTGGCCGCGCCGTGCACCACCGCCACCAGCGGCACCCCCGCCTTGCGCAGGGCGTCGCGCGCCGCGGCCAAAGGCGCGGCCATGTCCTCCGCGCCGCTCACGAGGATCGCGGCGTCCAGGCCGGCCGCGGCGATCCGGTCCCGGGCCTCGTCGGGCGTGGATACGGTGAGCCAGGGATGGGCGTGGCCCGCGCCCGTCATCAGCTCCGCCAGCGTGGTGGCGTCCGCTCCGTCCTCCGCGACGACCAGGACCTCGAAGCGGCGCTCGGCGTCGCGGCGGATGGCGGCCAGGTCCGCCTCCTTCAGCGTGCGCCACATATGGGGAAGCTTGAGGACGCTGGTCACGGGCGCACGTCCGCGGCAAGGGGCGGCGCGAAGTTGGTGGCTGGCCGCCCGTCCTGGTACCAGACGTAGTCGAAGCCGCCGATGGCCGCCGCGATGGCGGCCGTGTCGGGGAGCCCCGCGCGGACGTAGTAGGCGTGGACGTGGGACGGCTCGCGGCCGAACAGCGCGGCCAGCCGATACCCGCGCCGCTCCGCGTAGGACTGGAGCGTGCGGCACATCCGGAACCAGCCGGGCCCCAGGCCGGAGGTCTCCGCCCGCGGGCCGGGATCCTCGAGCGGCGAGTAGTAGGCGTGGAACATGACCACCTCGGGCCGGTACCTGTCGAGGTACTCCTCGGTGACCCCGCCGTGCCGGGCGATCCAGGTGTCGTTCAGGCCCCAGGCGTCCACCGCCCGCCACTCCGAGTAGAACGGCAGCAGGCCGGACTCGGTGACGGCCATGGTGTACCGCCCCCCGCCGAATCCGCGCAGCATGAGCGCCATGTCCTGCAGGCCGGCGCGCGGGCTCGGGGGAGGCGCGAAGGCGCGATGGTGCCGCACGAGCAGGGCGCAGGCCGCGGCCAGCCCGACGGCCGCCGCCACCTTCCTGGCGGGCCGCGAGAGGCGGGCGCGCACCCCGTCGAGGAGCGGCGGCCAGGACATGAGCACGATGGGGACGATCGGATAGCGGAAGCGCTTCAAGTAGTTCGTCTCGTCGGACAGGAGGACCCAGACGGCCGCGAACGCGACGACGGGTATGAGCGAGAACACCGCCTGCCGCCGCGTCCGCGAGAAGGCCAACCCCACCGGCCAGGCCAGGACGAAGGGGAAGGTCAGGTCGAAGACGTTCTTGAACGACTTGCGGAAGGTGTCCCAGTGCAGCACGCCGCCTCCCTTCTTGTAAAAGGGGGTGGGCAAGGAATGGCCGAAGTACCACCACCGCCACAGGAAGTACGCCAGGCCGAGGCCACAGAAGACCGCGGCGAACGCGCGGAGGGTCGTGGCCGAGCCTCCCGCCCCGCGGGCGTAGAGGACCGCGAGCAGCATGAAGACGGCCAGCAGCGCGCCTTCGGGCCGGGCCAGCCCCATGGCCAGGGCCGCGGCCCCGAACGCCACGGCCGCCGCGGGGCCGGTCTCTTGCGCGGCCCACGCCGCCGCGCACCACGCCACGGCCACGGTCAGGGCGAAGAGGGGAGTGCCGAAGCAGGCCGCCGTGTAGGCCAGGGCGGGGCCGGCGGCCACGAAGGCCGCGGAGACGAGGGCGGCCAGCCGCGAGGCGGCGAAGAATCGGCGCGCGCCCGCGAACACGACGACGACGGTCAGCGCGTGGGCCAGGAGATCGAGCGCGCGGACGGCGCCCTCCAGCGGGAGGCCGCCCCTGTGCAGGCCCGCGAGGAGCAGCATGAAGAGGAAATCGGTGGCCCCGTCCACCGGCGGCTCGCCGACGTTCCAGACGATGCCGTGCCCCGCCGCTACGTGCCGGGCGTAGCGCATCAGGATGGCGGCGTCCTCCTCGGGCTGCGCCGCGAAGTCGAACGTGCGGGCGACCTGGACGCCGAGGGCGCCCAGGAGGGCCGCCACCAGGAGGACGTCCTTGGCGGCGTCCCCGATCCGGCGGCGGCCGACGTCGGCGGACGGGGGCGCCGTCTCTACCTCGGGCCGGTCCGCCCCGCCAGGCTGGCCACCACCGCCACCAGCTCGGCGGGCTGCACCGGCTTGGGGACGTGGATCTGGAAGCCGGCCATGAGGGCGCGCATGCGGTCCTCGGGTCGCGCGTAGGCGGTGAGGGCGGCGGCGGGGATCTTGCCTCCGGCGTCGGCGGGGAGTAGCCGGACGTTGCGGATGAGCTCGTAGCCGTCCTGGCCGGGCATCTCGACGTCGCTGACCAGGATGTCCGGCCGGGCGTTGGGCAGGGCGGCCAGGGCGTCTGCCGCGGAGCCGGCCAGCTCGACCTGCGCGCTCTGTCCCCTGAGGATCGCCGCCACCATCTCGCGGGTGTCCGGGTCGTCGTCCACGACGAGGACGCGCAGGCCCTCGAGGTCGCTGGAGCGGGCCAGCGTCTCGAGGGGAGCCTCGGGAGGCGCGGCCAGTGCCGGAGGCTCGTGCCCCATGATGGGCAGCCGGACCGTGAAGACGGATCCAATGCCCTCGCTGGCGTTGGCGGCGCGGACCGTCCCCCCGTGGGCCTCGACGAGGTGGCGCACGATGGCCAGGCCCAGGCCCAGGCCACCGTGCGCGCGCGTGCTCGACCCGTCGGCCTGGCGGAACCGCTCGAAGACGTGGGGCAGGAACACGCGCGGTATCCCCGGTCCGGTGTCCTCCACGACGATCTCCGCGTGGGTGTCGGCGCGGCGCAGCCGCAGCTCCACCCGGCCGCCGCGGGGCGTGAACTTGATGGCGTTGGCGAGCAGGTTCCAGACCACCTGCTGGAGGCGGTCGGGGTCGGCGGAGACCGGCATGGCCGTTGGCTCCAGCGTCGAGACCAGCGTGACGCCCTTGGCGTCCGCCGAGGGCCGCACGGTGTCCAGGGCGGCGGCGATGGTGGCGGCCAGCTCCAGCGGGCGCACGTCGAGGTGCAGCTTCCCCGACACGATGCGCGACACGTCCAGGATGTCGGAGATGAGCTGGGTCTGGACGCGCGCGTTGCGGTCGATGGTCTCGATGGCGCGGGTCGCCGTGGCAGGATCGAGCTGCCCCGTGCGGAGCATGTGCGTCCAGCCCACGATCGCGCTCAGGGGCGTGCGCAGCTCGTGGGACAGCGTGGCCAGGAACTCGTCCTTGGCCCGGTTGGCGGCGCGCGCCTCCTCGTAGGCCGCCCGCACCTCCTCCTCCGCGCGCTTGCGCTCGTAGAACTGCCCGACCTGGGCGCCGATGGCGTCCATCATCTGCAGGACGTCACCCTCGGGCTGGCGGACCTGCCGGCTGAAGAACTCCATGACGCCGAGGACGTGGCCGCCCAGCAGGACCGGGAAGGCCAGGGCGGCGTGGAACCCCGCCTGGGCGGGCCATGTGAGCCGGGCGCCTCCCTTCTCGGAGGCGAGGTCGGCCAGCCATTCGGGCTTGCCCGTCTCCCAGACGCGCCCCGCCAGCTCCTCGGCGCGGCCGAGGGTGCGCGCGCCCTCGGACTCGTCCAGGGGCGGGACGTCCCTGGGGGGGCGCCATAGCGCGACGCAGCGCAAGCGGTCCTGCTCCGGGTCCACCACCCAGGCCAGGCCCAGGTCCCAGTCCAGGCCTTCGCAGATCGTCCGCAGCACGGTCACGGCGGCGTCGTCTCGGGTGGGGGATTCGGCCAGCGCCCGGGTCACGTCGTGCTGGACGCCCAGGCGCCTCTCCGCCCACTTCCGGTCGGAGATGTCGCGGATGAAGGCGGTGAAGGCGTACGCCCCGCCCACCCGCATGGGGGTCACGGCCAGCTCCGCGGGGAACTGGGTGCCATCGCGCCGCAGCGCGGTCACCTCCATCCGCCGGTTCAGTACGCCCACCTCGCCGCTCTCCAGGAAGCGGCGCATCGCGCGGGTGTGCTCCTCGCGCTGCTCCGCGGGCAGGACGACCTCGGTGAACGCGCGGCCCATGGCGTCCTCGCGGCCCCGCCCGAAGATCCGCTCGGCCTGCGGGTTCCAGAACGTGATGCGGCCGCGGCCGTCGAGGGCCACCACCGCCTCGAGCGCGCCCTCCAGGATGGCGCGGGTG
>DAINRN010000099.1:0-9620 GCA_036741815.1 Acidobacteriota bacterium | reverse complement strand
GCTCGTTCAGCCCGGGCAGGGCCTCGAGCGGCGCGCGCCCCGTGAACGCCTCCGCGGTCTGGCGGCTCCTCTGGAGGGCGCTGGAGTAGATCCGATCGAGGCGCACGCCCTGCAGCCGGTCCGCGAGCGCTTCGGCCTGCCTCCGCCCGGTCTCGTTGAGCGGCACGTCCGTTCCACCCTGGAGCCGGCGTGCCAGGTTCCAGTCCGTCTGGCCGTGGCGCGCCACGTAGATCCGCAGAACGTCGTCGGGCGCGGCGAGCGCGCCCTGGAGAACCACGAGCGCGGCGAGCCAGGCGTGCCTCAAGCGATCCTCCCCGGTTAACCCTGGTCCGAAGATGCCCGATGCGTATCGTCCGCGCCCGAGCCCGCGGCAAAGGCCTTGCGCCACTCCGCGACCGCGGCCTCCATCCCGTAGTCGCGCCGGAACTGGTCGCGCATGGCCAGGCAGCCCTCGGCCAGGCGCTGACGCAAGGCGGCGTCCCCGAGGAGGCGGTCGATGGCCTCGGCGAACGCCTCGGCCGTGGGCTGGGGGACGACCCACGCGTTCTCGCCGTGCCGGGCCAGCGTGGTGACGTCGCCCGTCTCGCCGATCACCACGGGAACGCCGCAGCTCATGGCCTCGATCATCGCCTGGGGCAGGCCCTCCATCTCGGAGGTCATGACCATCAGGCGGGCCCGGCGCAGCCAGCGCACGACCTCCTCGAAGGGGCGGGCCCCCTCGAAGCGGACGCGGCCGGAAAGCCCCAGGCGCTGTGACCGGGCCTCGAGCTCGCGGCGCAGGACACCATCCCCGACCAGGCTCACGCGGAGGTCCGGCCGTTTTGCCGCCAGGAGCGCGACCGCGTCCAGCAGCCGGTCGAGCCTCTTCACGGCCACGAGGTTCCCCACGAAGAGCACGTCGATGTCCTTCGCCACCGCGGGGTCCGGGGCGTACGCGCTCGGGTCGTAGAGGTTGGGCGGGCTGAAGATCGTGCGCGCGGAGATGCCGTGCGCCTCCAGGATGCGGGCGGAATGGCCGCCGCGCACGCCCACCGCGTGCGCAGCCCGCAGCGCGGCGCGGAAGAGCGGACGCGATACCCCGAGCTTCACGTCCTCCTCGCTGATCGTGACGGGGACGGTGGGCACGCCGAAGAGCCGGCGGCCGGCGTCGGCGTAGAGGGCGTGGGGCAGCAGGTAGAAGGACACCACGAAGGCCGGGCGCCGCCTGAGGCACAGCCAGAGCACGGTCAAGAGCCTCCACAGCTCCGCCAGGGGCATGACCCCACGCACGAGGCGCGGAGGGCAGTAGTTGCGCACGCCCTCCAGGTCGAGCGGCGTGCGGCGCACCAGCGCGATCTCGCCGACCTCCTCCATGGCCAGCAGGGGCAGGAGCTTGGCCCTCATCTTGTGGTCCTTGAGGCGGCCCACCACGAGGATGACGCGGCGCTTGGTTCGGGTCATGATCGGAGCCAGCGATTCTATCGCCGGGACATGCGCGCGCTCATCGATATCACGCACCCGTCGCTGGCCCACGTGTTCCATCCCCTGTGGGCCGCGTGGACTGCCGAAGGCCACGAATGCATCGTGGTGGCCCGGGACAAGGACGTGACCCTGGAGCTGCTCCGGGCCTTCGGCATCCCGCACGTCGTGCTCTCTCCGGTGACCAGCACCCAGCTCGGCCGCGTCCGGGAGCTGGTCACGCGCGAGGGCCGGATGCTGGCCCTGGCCCGGCGGTTCCGCCCGCACCTGGTGATCGGCACCAGCGCGCACGCCGCCCGCGTGGCGCTATGCGTGGGCGCGAAGTCCGCGGTCCTCAACGACGACGACGCGGCTGCCGTCCCCCTCTTCCGCTGGCTCAGCTACCCGTTCGCCAGCGCGATCATCACGCCGTCGTGCCTCGCCCACGAGGGCCACGGCCCCCGGCACCTCACCTACCCGTCCTACCACGCGCTGTTCTACCTGCACCCGGCGCGCTTCACGCCCGACCCGCAGGTGCGGGCGGAGCTGGGCCTGACCCCCGGCGGCCGCTTCGGCATCGTGCGCCTGAGCGCGCTGGCTGCGCACCATGACTCCGGCGCGCGCGGCCTCTCCGAGGACGTGGTGTCGCGCCTGCAGCAGGGCCTGCCCGCCGAGGTCCGCCTCTTCGTCACCAGCGAGAAGCCGCTCCTGGGCCAGCTCCGGCGCTGGCAGCTCCCGCTGCGGCCTTCGCGCCTCCACCACGCGGTGGCCCTGGCGGACTTCGTGCTGGGGGACAGCCAGACCATGACCGCCGAGGCGGCCGTGCTGGGCGTGCCCGCCTTTCGCGTGAGCGATTTCGTGGGGCGCATCTCCTACCTGCGCGAGCTCGAGGCCTACGGCCTGGCCTTCGGCTTCCGCCCCGGCGATGAGGACCGGGCGCTGGCCGCGGTCCTGGAGGTCGTGCGCCGGCCGGACCGCCGCGAGGTCTTCGCCGAGCGCCGGCGCCGCATGCTCGCCAAGAGGATCGACCCCGTGCCCTGGCTGCTGGGCCAGGTGCGCGAGCTGGTCGGCCCGGTGCCCGCCCATGAACGTCCCGCCTGAGCTGCGCTGTGTCGCCCATGGGGCGGCGCTCGTCGCCGATCCGGGGCCGACGGTGGAGGACTCGGCGGCCCTGGCCTGTGGGAAGGGCTGCCGCGTTCCTGTCGAGCGCGGTATACCGCGCTTCACCGATTCCGAGTCGTACGCCGCCGGCTTCGGGCTGCAGTGGACGGCGCACCCCCGCACGCAGCTCGACTCCGCCACGGGCACGCGCATCAGCCGCGACCGTTTGAGCCGCTGCCTCGGCGGCCTGGACGCGGTGGCCGGGCGGAGCGTGCTGGAGGTCGGCTGCGGTGCTGGACGCTTTACCGAGGTCCTGCTGGACGCCGGCGCGCGGGTGGTGGCCTGCGACCTCTCGCGCGCGGTGGAGGCGAACCACGCCAACTTCCGGGGGCGGCCCGGCCACTTCGTGTGCCAGGCCGACCTGATGGACCTGCCCATGGCACCCGCCTCATTCGACGCGGTGGTCGCCCTCGGCGTGCTCCAGCACACGCCGCGGCCGGAAGCCGCGGTCCGCGCGCTCGTGGCGGCGCTGCGACCCGGCGGGCTGCTGGCCCTGGACCACTATTCCGCGCCGCCCGGCGCGGGCCGGGCGTGGCGCATCGCGTCCGCGCTTTCACCCCGGTCGCTGCTCCGCCACCTGATGCTGGCGCTGCCCCCGCGGCAGGCGCAGGCGGCGGCCGGCGGCTTGACCCGGTCCCTGCTGGCCGTGCACCGGCGGCTGTGGAGAAGGGGACCGGTCGTCGACCGCGTGCGATCCGCCTTCCGCCGGGTCTCGCCGCTGATCGATCATTACGATCGGCTGCCTGAGTTGTCTGCCGATCAGCTGGCGGAGTGGGCCATGCTCGACACCCACGACGCCCTCACCGATCGCCACAAACACCTGCGCTCGGTCGACGAGATCCGACGGATCCTCGTCGACGTGGGCCTGGTCGAGCTGGACGTGCGCTATGCCGGCAACGGCGTGGAGGCCAGGGGCCGCAAGCCGGCATAGATCGCGTAGCGAAGCAGGGTGGGTGGGCGACCGCCGGATTATGTAAGCTACTTGTTCCGGGACAAGTACGCGAACGCTCGCGACACCTATTCTGCCAGACGTTCAAGCATGGCGCTGATCGCTCTGGTGGACTCCATGGAGCGTGAAACCAGACGCTCCTTTTCCACGATCTCAATGCTCTCGGCCGCGCGGAGTATAGCGGTCACTTGCCCGAGCAGTTGAAGTGCCTCCGAGAGACCGACGCGAATCCGTCGCATGTCGGTTTCAGACAGGCGCCTGACGTCGGTCTTTACAGACGGATCTCGAAAGGCAACGTCGGGTCCGGCCAAATCAGGATGCGCCGAGTTGATGGCGGCGAGCAGGCCGGCGGTCGTCGCGGTAGGCAGCCAGAGCTCGCCCATCTGCACCCGGATCGGATCCTCCGTGTCCGCGTAGTCAACCACGACGCCTGCTTTGAGCAAATGAACTAGCGCGCCCTCGAGGCAGCCGATGATGGCGGCCGCCGTTTCCCTGGGAATCATTCGGTCCTACAGCGGCGATGATTCACACAAGCCGAACAATTCGCGAGCGGAAAAACGGCGGGGACTGAGAAGAGCCGGCCTAGCGCCGGCCGCGCGCGCCGCCGGCCGCGCGGGCCAGGGTACGGGCAGGCCGGGCCTCCGCGGACCGCACGGACCTGGCCGCGGTCTTGCGCGCGGGAGCGTCCGCCGCCGCGGGCTTGGCGCCGCCCGCCTTGGCCGCCTTCCCCGCGAGGCTCGCCTTCAGCGCCTCCATGAGGTCCACGATCTGCGCCCGCGGCTGCTCGGGCGCGGCGGCCGTGATCTCCTGGCCGTCCACCTTGCGCTGGATGGCGTCCTGGTAGCGCTTGCGGACGTCGTCCTCGTAGTTCTCGGGGTGGAACTCCTCGGCCGCGATCTGGTCGACGAGCTGCATGGCCAGCTTCAGCTCGGGATCCTTGACCACGGCGTCGCCCACCGGGACCTCGGTGAACGGCCGGACCTCGTCGGCGTAGTGCAGGGTCTGCATGACCAGCCCGCCCTCGATCGCCCGGACCATCACCAGGTACTGCTTCCCGCGCGCCGCCCACTTGGCGAGGGCGGAGCGGCCCGTCTGTTTCATGGCCGCGGCCAGGAGCTTGTAGGCCCGCTCCCCGCCCTTGTCGGGGCCGAGGTAGTAGGCGGCGTCGAAGTAGACGGGGTCCACCTTCTCCGCGGGCACGAACTCGGTGATCTCGATGGTCCGCGTGGACTCCTCGGCCATCGCCTTGATCTCCTCCTCGGTGAAGGTCACGTACTGGTCCTTCGCGAACTCGTAGCCCTTCACCATCTGGTCGCGGTTGACGACCTCGCCGTCCTTCTGGCAGAGGTACTGCTGCCGCAGGCGCGAGTGGTCCTTGTCGTGGAGCAGGTTGAAGGAGATGGCCGCAGTCGACTCCGCGGCCGAGTAGAGCCGCACCGGGACGGTGACCAGGCCGAAGGAGATGGTCGCGGTCGCCATGGACTTCGACGGCACGGCCTTATCATATCACAAGCTGCAAGTCACTCTGTTTAAAGGCGTTACATCCTTTGAACGCGACGACCGGCGCCCCACAATTCCCAGGGCTTTCGCTGTGGGACGCATCAACCTGTAGCGGTGGGACCCTTCGGGCGGAAGGCCGCTTCGCCCTTGACACGGTGTTCCTTTCGCCGCGTTCGATGAAGTAGTCTCTGAAGATGCTCGACGTCCTGATCATCGGCGGCGGGCCCGCGGGTCTGGCCGTGGCCATCGCCGCGAGCGAGGCGGGGCTGGATTACGAGATCGTGGAGAAGGGGGTCCTCGTGAACTCCATCTACCACTTCCCGCGCAACATGGTCTTCTTCACCACCGCGGAGCTGCTCGAGATCGGCGGCCTTCCCTTCGTCACGCCCTACGAGAAGCCCACCCAGGCCGAGGGCCTGAAGTACTACCGGCGCGTGGCCGAGACCTACGACCTGCGCGTGGCCATGGACGAGACGGTCACCGCGATCCGGCCCGAGGGAGAGGCGGCCTCACCTGCCTTCACGGTGGACTCCGTCTTCAAAGGCGAGCCGCGGTCGCGGAATGCCCGCCACGTGGTGGTCGCCACGGGCTACTACGATCATCCGAACCTGCTGGGGGTGCCCGGCGAGGACCTGGCCCACGTCTCCCACTACTACCGGGAGCCGCACGCCTATTACCGCCGGAAGGTGGTGGTCGTGGGAGGCAAGAACTCCGCCGCCATCGTCGCCCTGGAGCTGTACCGCTCGGGAGCGACGGTCACCCTCGTCCATCGCGGCGCGGAGCTCGGGGCCTCCGTCAAGTACTGGATCCGGCCCGACATCGACAACCGCATCAAGGAGGGCGCCATCGCCGCGCGTTTCCTTACCCGTGTGATCGAGATCCGGCCCGAGGCGGTGATCGTCGAGGGGCCGAAGGGCCGGGACGAGATCGAGGCGGAGGCCGTCTTCCTGCTGACGGGGTACCACCCCGACTGCGTCCTCCTGGCGGGCGCGGGGGTGCGGGTGGATGCGGCGACCCTCGTCCCCGAGCACGACCCCCGGACGCTGCAGACCAACGTTCCCGGCCTCTACCTGGCGGGGGCCGTCGTGTCCGGCCGCGAGACGGGGCGGATCTTCATCGAGAACGGCCGCTTCCACGGGCAGGCCATCGTCGAGTCCATACGGTCGCGCCGTCAGGCCTGAAGGATCTGCACCAGCCGGGCGGCGAGGTCGGGCCCCCGGCCCTCGTCCTCGTGCTTGAAGAACACGTACGCGTCCGCCCAGGGCTGGGCGCGGAGGCGGTCGGCCCAGTCCCGCAGGGCGTCGTCGTCGTAGTCGGTGCGGCGCAGTCGCAGGTACCCCCACTCGGCGGTGGGGACGAGCCTCGGGGCGGCCTCGGCCTCGTCCGTGTCGGCCAGGCAGAGCGCGGCTCCCGCCGCCCGCAGCGTCTCGCTGACCTCGTCGTCCTCCCACGACGGGTCGCGGAACTCGAAGGCGGCGCGGGCGCCGCGCGGCAGGAGTCCGAGGAAATCGCGCAGGCGCGCCGTGTCCTTCTTGAAGTACGGCGGGAGCTGGAAGAGGAACGGCCCCCGTTTCTCGCCCAGGCCTGCCGCCACGTCGAGGAGCCGCTCCACGGTGTCCGAGACGTCGTGCAGGCGCTTCTCGTGGGTGATGCGGCGGGGCGCCTTCAAGACGAACCGGAACCCGGCGGGCACCTCGCCTTCCCAGCGCGAGAGCAGCTCCGGCGACGGCATCCGGTAGAACGTGTTGTTGATCTCGACCGTGCGGAACCGCTCCGCGTAGAACCGGAGCATCCCCGCCTCTTTCACGTCCGGCGGGTAGAAGCGGCCCTTCCACTCCTTGTAGCTGTAGCCGCTGGTCCCGACGAGCACGTTCAAGGGTGTTACGCTAGCACAAGGCCCGCTGCACCCCGGCGCGCACGGCCGCGACCCCGGAGGACGATTGCCGAGAGACAAGGAGCCCGCCGGCCCGCGGTATTCGCTCTGGCTGATGCCGGAAGGGCAGGAGCAGAAGGAGTTCACGGACATCATCACGCGGCTCAGCGAGCGGTTCGGCACGCCGACCTTCGAGCCCCACGTCACCCTGCTCGGCGGGCTGCACGGAGAGGAGCGCGCCATCGTCTCCCGGATCTCCGACATCGTGAGGACCATGCGGCCCGTCCTGATCCGGACTTCCACCCTGCACAGCCAGGAGGACTACTTCCGGCAGCTGTTCGTGCAGGTGGAGAAGACCCGTCCCCTGATGGAGACCCGCGCCCGGGTCAAGGTCCTGACCGGCGGACGCCGCGAGCGCCCGTACTCGCCGCACGTGAGCTTCATGTACGGGAGCGTGCGCTACCAGGACCGGGAGGCGCTGCTCATGGAGATGGGCGGCGAGATCGTCTCGGAGTTCGAGACGAAGACGCTCCACGTCGTCGACACCGCGGGCACCCCTGACGCCTGGAGGCGGGTGGCCGCGTTCCCCCTGCCGGAACGCCGGATCTCGCGGAAGAAAGCGGCGTCGTGACGTCCCCCGGAAAGGCCTGACCCGGGCTCGGAATTCCATGGGCTCGGAATTCCGTTGACGCCGTCGCCGATCGGCAGTAGGGTGGGCGCCCGATCTCTCTACAGGAGGCGTCCATGAAGATCATCTCCGCCACCTTTGCGTTGGCTCTTCTCGCCCTGCCCCTACAGGCCGGGGTCACGGGCCCCGCCGGGAAGCACGCACCGAAGGGTGTTCCCGCCGCCGACATCACGTTCGAGCCGGTCAGCGCCCCGCACCCGCTGTGTCCGCCTTTCGGCCCATGCCCGCCCGGGAGCCAGATCACCACGCATTACCTGGCCTTCGGGGTGGACTTCACCGTCTTCAACGGGCACCCGCCGACGGGCGGGTTCTCTGACCCGCCGGAGAAGTTCGGGGGCGTCAACGCCCAGGGAAACCTCGACCTCGTGACCCCGGACTGCGGGCGCATCGTGGTGGTGGGGACGGCCAACCAGGGCCTGACGAACTTCATCGCCATAGCGGCGGGGAGCGTCGGCGGTCCCGCCGACATCCTGCTCGAGGCCTTCAACCCCGCCGGAGCGCTCATCGGCTCCAGCATCGGCGACGACGGCGTCGACGCCGACGGGGACGTGATCGCCGAGGTCTCCGACCCCACGCAGCAGATCGCGAGCTTCTGCGTGTCCTCGCCGACCCTGGACACCTACGGCCACCACTTCGTGTACCTCAACACCCCGGTGGTGGTCCCGGTGACGCTCCAGACGTTCGAGATCGAGTAGCCGGACCCCTAATCCGCTACGCGAAGGCGGCGCAGCGCGGCGTCGAGCGACGCCGCCACCGCCTCGGGGGCGGTGCCGCCGCGGACGGCCTTTGCCCGCACGGCCTCGTCCGGGTCGAACAGAGCCTCCAGCCGCGCGGCCACGGCAGGCGAGTGCGCGGGCAGCACGCGGGCCGCGGTCTCGCGCAGGGTCGCGCGCGCCCGGCTCGCCTCGGCCACCATCTGGCCGACGAGGCCGTGCGCCTTGCGGAAGGGCATGCCCTCGCGGGCCAGGGCCACGGCCAGGCCGGCGGCCATCATCTCCTCGCGGCCGGCGGCCTCGCGCATGGCGCCTTCGTCGAGGCCCAGCCCCGCGACCACGCCCGTCATCACCGCCAGCGAGGCGGCCGTGGTGTCCGCGGCGTCGAAGACGGCCTCCTTGTCCTCCTGCAGGTCCTTCTGGTAGCCGGCGGGCAGCCCCTTCATCAGGGCCAGGAGCCGCAGCACGTCGGCGTCCACGCGGGCCGCCTTGCCGCGCACCAGCTCCAGCGCGTCCGGGTTCTTCTTCTGGGGCATGAGGCTGGAGCCGGTGGTGAAGGCCTCGGGCAGGGTGAGGAAGGCGAACTCGGGCCCCGAGAAGCGGATCAGGTCCTCGGCCAGACGGGCGAGGTGCGTCTGCGTCTGGGCGCAGGCGAAGACGAACTCCGCGGCGAAGTCGCGGTCCATGACCGCGTCCAGCGCGTTGTCGGAGACCCCGGCGAAGCCGAGGTCGCGGGCCAGGGCCTCGCGGTCGAGGGGGATGGCCGTGCCGGCCAGGGCGCCCGATCCCAGGGGAAGGACGTCCACCCGCCGCCGCGCGTCGGCCAGGCGCTCGCGGTCGCGGACGAGGGCCCAGGCGTGCGCGGCCGCCAGGTGGCCGAAGGTGATGGGCTCGGCGGGGCGCGTGTGGGTGTAGCCCGGCATGACCGCGCCCTTGCCCGCGCGGCCCTTCTCCACGAGCGCGGCCCCCAGCGTGCCGGCGGCGGCGCGCAGGCCGTCGATGGCGGAGCGGATCCAGAGGCGCAGCGCGGTCACCGCCTGCTCGTTGCGGCTGCGGCCCAGATGGGCCTGCCCCGCCAGGTCGCCCACGATCGCGCCGAGGCGGGCCTCCACGAAGCTATGGACGTCCTCGGCGTCGGTGTCGGCCGCGGGCGGATCGGACACGGCGGCCCTCAGCACCTGCTCCAGTCCGGCGTCCAGCCGCGCGGCGTCGGCCTCCGGGATGGCGCCGGCACGCGCCAGGGCCCTGGCGTACGCGGGCGACACGCTGCACATCGCGTACGCGGCGCGCCCGGCCTGC
>DAINRN010000098.1:6209-9643 GCA_036741815.1 Acidobacteriota bacterium | reverse complement strand
TCCGCGCTCGCCCCCACGCGCTCCGTGCCGATGGCCCAGCCGTTGTCCCCCGCGAAGCCTTCGGCCCACCAGCCGTCCAGGATGCTGAGGTTGATCCCGCCGTTGATGGGGCACTTCTGGCCGCTGGTGCCGCTCGCCTCCTGCGGCCGGCGCGGGGTGTTGAGCCAGACGTCGCACCCCTGCACCATCATCCGGGCCACCTCCATGTCGTAGTCCTCGAGGAAGACCAGCTTCCCGCGGAGCTCGCCCTGGGCCAGCAGGAAGAGCTGACGGATGAAGTCCTGGCCCTCCCGGTCCGCGGGGTGGGCCTTTCCCGCGAAGACCATCTGGACGGGCCGGCCCTCCGCCTCGATCAGCTTGCGTAACCGGTCTAGGTCGGAGAGGACGAGCACCGCGCGCTTGTAGGTGGCGAAGCGGCGGGCGAAGCCGATGGTGAGGGCCAGGGGGTCGAGCAGCCCCTCCACGCCGCGCAGCTCGTCGGGAGAGAGCCCGTGCCGCGCGCCCTGCGACCGCACGCGCTCCCGTACGAAGCGGATGAGCCGCTCCTTCTGCGAGCGGTGCGCGGCCCAGAGGTCGGCGTCGGGGATCGCCTCCACCCTCGCCCACATGTCCGCGTCCAGGATGCGCTGCTCCCACGCGGGGTCCAGGTGGTGCGCGTACAGCGAGCGCATCTCGGGACCGATCCAGCTCTCGGTGTGGACGCCGTTGGTGATGTAGGAGACCGGGCTCTCGGGCTTGTCCGGCCAGAGGTGGCGCCACATGTTCGACGAGACCTGGCCGTGGATGCGGCTCACGCCGTTCACGCTCGAAGAGAGGCGGATGGCCAGGGCGGTCAGGTTGAAGTGGCCGTTCTCCTCGCCCAGGGCCAGGGCGGCCTCGGGATCGGACCCGACGTCGTGGCTCCACGGCCCCAGGTACCGGCGTACCGTCTCGCGGTCGAACCTCTCGTTGCCCGCGGGAACGGGGGTGTGGGTCGTGAACACCGCGTTCTTGGCCACGTGCTTGAAGGCCTCGCTCAGCCCATCGCCCCGCCGCACGCGCTCCCGCGCCCGCTCCAGGCCCAGGAAGGCCACGTGGCCCTCGTTCATGTGCCACACCGCGGGCGAGATCCCGAGCGCGCGCAGCGCCCGCACGCCGCCCACGCCCAGGATGATCTCTTGGCAGAGCCGCATGTCCCGGCCGCGGACGTAGAGCATCCCGGTGATGGGCCGGTCCGCGGGGTCGTTCAAGGGGATGTCGGTGTCGAGCATCAGGATGGGGACGAGGCCGACCTGCGCCTTCCAGACCACGGCCTGCACCACGCGGCCGGGCAGGTCGATGGGGACGGTGAGGATGCCTCCGGCCGGGGCCTGGACGGGGAGAACCGGGAGCCGGGCGAAGTCGTAATCGGGGTAGATGTGCTGCTGGAAGCCGTCCGCGTCCACCGTCTGCCGGAAGTAGCCGGAGCGGTAGAGCAGGCCCACGCCGACCAGCGGGACGCCGAGGTCGCTGGCCGACTTGCAGTGGTCGCCGGCCAGGACGCCCAGGCCGCCCGAGTACACGCCCAGCGACTCGTGCAGCCCGAACTCCATCGAGAAGTAGGCCACCGGCCCCGGGAGCCGCTCCGCGTGCTGGGCGAACCAGCGCGGGCGGGAGCGGTACTCGTCGAGGGCCTGGATCACCGCGTCGAACGTGTGGCGGAACTCCGGGTCGCCCAGCAGCCGCTGCCACTGATAGGGCTCCACGTTGATGAGCAGCTGCACAGGGTTGTGGTAGCGCTGCCAGTGCTCCGGGTCGATCCAGGTGAAGAGGCGCGTGGCCTGGGGGGACCAGCTCCACCAGAGGTCGTAGGCCAGGTCGCGCAGCCGCTCCATCTCCGGAGGCAGCTCGATGTCCGCGATCTGGAGGACGGGGATGTCGATGGGCGTCTCCTCGGTGGCGAGGGCCATCAGGACGCGGACCGCCCCGTGACGAACGCGTGCAGCCGCTCGGAGGCGCCGGCCTCCACGCGGCGGAACTCGACCCCGTACTGGCCGGCCCCGGCCACGCGCACCACCCGGCCGGTTGTAGCCACCGTGGACTCGGAATCGGGGATCTGGAAGCGCAGCTGGATCTCGTCTCCCACGCCCAGCGGGATGGGACTCTCCAGCAGCATACCGCTCATGCTGAGGTTGATGGCCAGGGCGGCGGCGGGATCACCGGCCCCCACGGTCTCCTCCACGTCGAAGTGGACGGTGAAGCGGGCCTCCTTGCGCACGGGGACGTCCATCAGGCGGGGGAGGCGCTCGTCCCACTCCGGCCCCGCCGGCAGCCGCAGGATGGCGTTGGCGCCCGCCTCCAGCAGCTCCACCTCCGCAGGGTCGAAGTCGCCCCGGGCCGCGACCACGATGGACAGTCCGCGCGTCGAGGGGTCCTGGCGCAGGGCCGCCACCAGGCGGTCCGAGCGGGGCAGCTCGCGGTCCACGATGACGATGTCGGGCTTCGCCGCCACCGCCATCATGCACGCGTCCTCCAGGCGGCCGGCCACGTGCCGCTCCACGCCCTCGCGCCACAGCAGCGTGTGGCCGAGGTCGGGCTCCAGCTCCACCTGGGTGCAGATGAGGACGACGGGCATTCCGGCCGAGTCTACTCCAGCTCCGCCAGCCACGCCGCGGCCGAAGCGTCGCTCGGCATGCGCCAGTCTCCGCGGGGGGACAGGGCCACGGAGCCGACCTTCGGCCCGTCCGGCATGAGCGACCGCTTGTACTGCTGCTCGAAGAAGCGGGTGACGAAGAGGCGCAGCCACCGGCGGATGACCTCGACCTCGTAGCGTCCGGCGAAGGCGTGCTCCGCCATGAACAGCGTCTTGCCGGGGCCCGCCCCCAGCCGGAGCAGGGCGTACAGGAAGAAGTCGTGCAGCTCGTAGGGACCCACGATGTCCTCGGTGCGCTGGGCGATGTCGCCGTCGCCTTGCGGCGCCACCAGCTCCGGCGACACCGGCGTCTCCAGGATCGACTGCAGGACCGTGCGCTCCGCGCCCGCGGTCTCGTGGCCGGCCACCCAGCCCACGAGCTTGCGCACCAGCGTCTTGGGCACCCCGCAGTTCACGTTGTACATGGCGATGAGGTCGGCGGCGAAGGTGCCGAAGCCCAGGGCCAGCTCCGAGAGGTCCGAGGTCCCGACCACCAGGCCCTCTTCCTTGTTGGCCACGTCCATGAGGATCTGCGTCCGCTCGCGGGCCTGGAGGTTCTGGAAGGTCACGCTCTGCCGGTCGGCGGGGTCGAGGCCGATGTCCCGGATGTGCTGCTCGCATCGCTTCAATGTCGTCCTGGCATGCGGCCATCGCGGATATCCAGTTGTGATACTGCGCTTTTGCCTGGACAACGTCGCCCATCCATCCATGGCTGAAAATGAAAACGTCAGTGATTGAGTTGCCTGCCAATGCATTGGCAGCCTTCGAGCTGCAGAAACTATCC
>DAINRN010000098.1:0-6199 GCA_036741815.1 Acidobacteriota bacterium | reverse complement strand
CGGATGTGCTGCTCGCACGCCGGCCGGATGTCGATCTCGCGCAGCTCGACGCGGAGGGCCTGGGCCAGGCAGCGCGCGTTCTGCAGCGTGCGCTGGGTGGTCCCGAAACCGGGCATGGTCACGGCCAGGACGCCGCCGCGGGGCATGGCCAGGAGGTCGAACGTCTTCACCGCCACGAGCAGGGCGAGGGTCGAGTCCAGGCCGCCGGACAGGCCCAGCACCGCGCGCTTCACCTTCGTGTGCTCCAGCCGCCGGGCGAGGCCCGCGGTCTGGATGGAGAAGATCTCTTCGCAACGGTCGTCGAGGGTGGCGGGATCGTCGGGCACGAAGGGATGGACCTCGACGCGGCGGACCAGCCGGTGCGGCCGCGGCGCGGGGACGGGATGCAGCGCGACGCGGCGGTGCGCGCGGGCCAGGGCGTGCACGCCCTCCGCGAACGACGTCTGCCGCGCCCGCTCCACCAGCAGGCGCTCGGTGTCCACGTCGGTGACGAGGAGCGTGCCCTCGCGCTTGAACCGCTCCCCCTCCGCCAGGAGCACGCCGTTCTCGGCCACCAGGAGCTGGCCGCCGAAGACGACGTCCGTGGTGGACTCGTGGACGCCGGCGTTGGCGTAGACGTAGGCCGCGATCGTCCGCCCCGACTGGACCTTCACCAGCTCGCGCCGATACTCGGCCTTGGCCACCAGCTCGTTCGAGGCGGACGGGTTCAGGATCACGGTGGCCCCGGCCACGGCGTGGAAGCTGCTGGGCGGCACCGCCGCCCACAGGTCCTCGCAGATCTCCACGCCCAGCGCCACCCCGGGCTCCGACTCCAGCGCGAAGAGCAGGTCCGCCCCGAAGGGGACCGTCTCGCCCACGAAGCGGGCCGTATCGGACATCGCGTCGCGGGCGGGCGAGAACCAGCGCTCCTCGTAGTACTCCTTGTAGTTCGGGAGGTAGCTCTTGGGCACGAGGCCCAGGACCTTCCCGGACTGCATCACGGCCGCGGTGTTGAAGAGCCGGCCCTCGTGGGCCAGGGGCGTGCCCGCCACCAGGACCATCGACGACCTGGCCGTCTCGCGCAGCAGCCGCTCCAGCGCCGTCTCCGCGCCCGCCACGAGCGTCGAGAGGCTGAAGAAGAGGTCGGAGGCGGTGTACCCGGTGAGGCACAGCTCCGGGAAGAGCAGGACCTGCACCCCGCGGTCCGCGGCCTCGGCGGCGAGGCGCAGCATCTCCGTGACGTTGCCCTCCGGGTCCGCCAGACGGAGCCGCGGACAGGCGGCGCCCACCCGCAGGAACCCGAAGGGAGCGGTCTTTCGGCTCGTCATCGCCCCATCAGGATACACCTGCACCCGCGGCGGTCAGGCGGCCGTAGTAGGCGTACGTGTCGTACTCGAAGGCCACCTTCCCGCCGACCTGGTGGCGGTCGAAGAGCTCCGGCAGGGCCGCCAGCATGGGCTCGCGCCGCGGGTCGTCCCTGGCCGGGGTGTACGAGCTCGACAGCAGCCGCCCACGAAGGCCGGACAGGTCGAACGTCTGGCGGTAGTCGAAGCGCCGGGTCCGGTACCCGCCGGGACCGAAGAACGCCTCCATGGCCGCTTCGTCCTGGTAGCGGCCGCTCACCTCCTTGTAGTCGGTCCCCCACTGCCGCAGGAACGCCTCGTAGTCGCGGAGGAACGGCCCGCCGTCCACGCGCCGGATGTTCCACACCAGCGCCACCCAGCCGTCCGGCTTGAGGATCCGCCGGAACTCCTCTCGGGCGCGGGCCACGTCGAACCAGTGGAAGGCCTGGCCCACCACGATGAAGTCCACCTGCCCGGACGCAAGGCCGGTGGCCTCGGCGCGGCCGTCCACGCTGTGGAAGTTCGCCTCGCCGCCCAGCTGCTCCTCCGCCGCCCGCGCCATGGCCCGGTTGGGCTCCACGGCGAACACCCGGTTCCCGTTGGCCAGCAGGATCCCGGTGAGGATCCCGGTGCCGGAGCCCACGTCCGCCACCACGTGCTCCGGCCGCAGGCCCAGCTCGTCGCGCAGGAGGTCGACCAGCTCCTTCGGGTAGGACGGCCGATGGCGGGCGTAATCGTCGACCCGATCCGTGAAGCGGCCGGTGGGGTCCTCGGGCGGGGCGCTACCCAAGCGGGTGCGGCGTGTCGATGCCTGACCCCGCGGGCCGCAGGCGCCCCGGCCGCAGGGCGCGCAAGCCCTGCAACAGGCCGGTGCCCTGGCGGCGGCGCTGCGCATTCCACACCACCGCGTCGTCGAGCAGGCTGTAGAAGGCCGGGACCACGAACAGCGTGAGCGCCGTGGAGACCAGCATCCCGCCGATGAGGGCGATGGCCATGGGCCGCTGGGTCTCCGCGCCCGCGCCCAGGGCCATGGCGGGAGGGATGGCCCCCGCGATGGTGGAGGCGGACGTCATCAGGATGGGCCGCAGGCGGATGGGGCAGGCCTGCATGATTGCCTCGTGCCGCTCCACCCCGCGCTCGCGGATCTGGTTGGTGAAGTCCACGAGCATGATCGAGTTCTTCTTGGCGATGCCCATGAGCAGGATGAGGCCGAGCCAGCTGTACACGTTCATGCTCTGCCCGAAGGCCCACAGCATGACGAGGGCGCCGGTAATGCTGAAGGGGAGCGCCAGGAGAACGGTCAAGGGGTGGGTGAAGGCGTTGAACTGCGCGGCCAGCACCATGTAGGCCACGATCAGCCCCAGCACGAAGGCGAAGCGCAGGGACTCGAACGACTCCGCGAAGGCCTGCGAGGTCCCCGAAGGGATGGCGCGGTAGCCCTCGGGCAGGACCGCGCGCGCGATCTTCTCCGACACGGCGATGGCGTCGGCCTGGGACGCGCCCGGGGCCACGTTGCCGAAGATCGTGATCGCGCGCTCGCGGTCCTTGCGCGTGATGGCCTGCAGCGTCGGCTGCTGCTCGATCTTCACCAGGTCGGCGAGCCGCACCATCGACCCCGTCGCGCCGCGCACGTAGAGGCCGTTGATGTCCTCCGGGCGCTGGCGCTGGGGACCGAGCAGGCGCACCCGGATGTCGTAGCGCCGGCCGCCCTCCTTGTACTTGCCCACGCGCGTGCCGCCGATGGCCGCGTTGATGGTCTGGCCGATGTCCGCCATGCTCACCCCGAGGTCGGCGGACTTGTCGCGGTCGGGCACCACGCGCACCTCGGGCATGCCCACCTGGTAGTCGCTGTTGACGTCGGTGACCTTCCCGGTCTGTGCCATCTCCTCCATGATCTGGCGCGAGTAGCCGGCCAGCTGGTTCCAGTCGCGGCCGCGGATGCTCAGCTCGATGGGGAACCCGCCACCGCGGCTGGAGCTGAAGCCCTGCTGCGAGGGATCTACGAGGGCCGCGCGGATGCCGGGGATGGAGGACGTGGCGCCGCGGACCACGTTCATCAGCTCCTGCTGGCTCAAGCGGTGGCCGGCCTTCTCGTCCACCGGGCGGTCGTGGGGCTCCTTCATGCTCACGAACATCATCCCCGTGTTGACTTCGCCCCCGCCGAAGCCGCCGATGAAGCTGAAGTTGCCCTCCACCTCCCCGCGCGAGGAGAGGATGCCCTCCACCTGCCGCATCTTCGCCTCGGTCACATCCAGGCTGGTGCCCACCGGGGTCTGGAAGCGGATCTGGAAGCTGTTGGTGTCCTGGGGAGGGACGAACTCCTGCCGGAGCAGGGGATAGATGAACAGCGAGGCCACGAAGAAGAGGGCGGCGCCGCCCACCACGAAGACCCGGTGGTGCAGGGCCGGCTCCAGCGCCTTCAGGTAGCGCGCGGACAGCCGGGCGAACAGCCGGTCCACCGCCCGCCCCAGGCCTCCCCGCCGCTCCCCCACCTCCAGGAACCGCGAGCACCGCATGGGAGTGAGGGTCAGGGCCTCGAGCAGCGAGATGATCACGGCCACCGAGATCGTGACCCCGAACTGGAAGAAGAACTTCCCGATGATCCCCTTCATGAAGGCCACGGGCAGGAAGATGGCCACGATGGCGGCGGTGGTGGCGGCGGCGGCGAAGGTGATCTCGCGCGCCCCCACCGAGGCGGCCTTCACCTTGCCCTCGCCGTGCTCCCGGTGCCGGTAGATGTTCTCGAGCACCATGATGGCGTCGTCCACCACGATGCCGACCACCAGAGTGAGGCCGAGGACGGTGAAGGTGTTCAGCGTGAAGTTGAAGAAGTACATCACGATGAACGTGCCCAGGATCGACGTGGGGATGGCCAGCAGCACGTTGATGGTGGTGGACCACGACCCCAGGAACAGCCAGCACACCGCGCCCGTCAGCAGGGCGGCCAGGAGCAGCGTGAGCAGGATCTCGTCGATGGCCCGCTCGATGAAGACGGTGCTGTCGAAGCGGACCCCCACGTTGACGCCCTCGGGCAGGTCGGCCTTGATCTGCTGCAGCCGCGCCTTGGCCCGCCCCCCCACCTCGACCGCGTTGGCCCCGCGCAGCTTCCGGATGCCGAAGCCGATGGACGGCTCGCCGTTGGCCCGCGCCACCCGGCGCCGGTCTTCCAGGCCGTCCTCCACCACCGAGATGTCCTGCAGCCTCACGGGGGTGCCCTGGCGGTACGCCACCACCAGCTCCCGGAACCCCTTCAGGTCCAGGGCCTCGCCCTCGGCGCGTACGTTCATCTCGCGCTCCGGGGTCTCGATCCGCCCCGCCGGCACCTCCAGGTGCTCGCGCTGGATGGCGGTGATCACGTCCAGCACGGTCAGCCCCTGCGACTCCAGCCGCGGGGCGTCGAACCACACCCGCACGTTGCGCTCGCGGTAGCCGCCGATGAAGACCTCGCCCACCCCCTCGATGGTCTGCAGCTGCGGCCGGATCACGTTGCGCACGTAGTCGGCCATGTAGACGGGCGAGCGGGTCCCCGAGATCGACAGCCACATGATGGGCGAGTCCTCGGGGTTGTTCTTGCTGATGATCGGGGGCTCGATCTCGCGGGGCAGGCGCCGGGCCGCCTGGGCCACGCGGGTCTGGACGTCCTGGAGGGCGGCGTCGATGTTGCGCGAGATCTCGAACTCGACGGTGATGTTGGCGTTGCCCTGGCGGGAGGTGGAGGAGATCTGCTTGACGCCTTCCACCGAGGTGATCGCGTCCTCGATGGGGTCCACCACGTCGGACTCCATGACCTCGGGCGAGGCGCCCTCGTAGTTCACCTGCACGTTGACGATCGGGAAGTCCACGTCGGGGTTCAGGCTGATCCCCAGCCCCTTGACGACGCCGCCGAAGCCGGTGAAGCAGATGAGGCCGAAGAGGATCAGCGCGGCCATCAGCATCCAGGCGAACACGTGGTTGCGGATGGAGATATCGGCCAGGGTCATCCCGGTGGCGATGGCGGCGGGGTTTTCCTCTTCCTCTGTCCGCGGCCGGCGCGTCTCGTCGCTCACTTGGGGTCTCCTGCCGCGCGGGCGGCGGCGGGCGCGGACGGCGCGGAACCGGGGGCGGTACCCGCGGCGGCGGGGGCGGGGCCATTACCCGCGACCTGCACGGGCAGGCCGTCGGTGAGGCGGTCCGAGCCCTCCACCACAACCACGTCGCCGGCCTTCACGCCCGAGCGGATCTCCACCAGGCCCGTCCCGGTGCGCAGCCCGATCTCGATCGGATGCAGGCGGGCCTTGCCGCCCTCCACGGCGTAGGCCACGAAGCCCTTCTCGCTGGCCTGCACCGCCCCTTCGGGGACGACCAGCGCCCCATGGCGGGTCTCGGAGGCGAGCGTGACCTCGGCGAAGAAGCCCGGCTTCAGCTCGCCGGGGTTCTTGACCCAGGCCATGATCTCCACCTGCCGCGTGGCGGGATCGGCGAGGTCGCCCACGTGGTAGATCGTGGCCTGGAACTCGCGCGGGCCCAGCGAGGAGATCCCGAAACGGACCGTCTGCTCGGAACGCGCTCGCAGCGACTCCGCCTCGGAGACCTTGAACCGCAGGCGGAGCCGGCTCACGTCCACGAGCGTGGCCAGCACGTCCCCCGTCTTCACGAACTTGCCCGTCTCCACCGTCCGGGTGTTGACGATCCCCGCCTGGGGCGGCCGCACGTTGGCCCGGGCGACATTCTGCGCGGCGATGTCGCGAGCGGCCTTGGCGACCTCCTTGGCGACGTCTAGGAAGAGTCCCTGCGTGTACTTGAGGATATTCGCCTTGTGGGCGAGCGTGACCTTCTTCCGCCCTCGGCTGCGGGCGTACTCGAAAGCGTAGCGCACGATGCGCTCCGCGCCGAAGCGC
>DAINRN010000097.1:9255-9649 GCA_036741815.1 Acidobacteriota bacterium | reverse complement strand
AGGTCGCCGGTGCGGGCGCCGTTCTCGAGGATGAGGACGCGGTCGTTGTCGAGGCCACGCACCACCGGCCGCGCGTTGCCGGATCCGAAGGTCCGGACGTTGACCCCCGGTTCGTTGGCCAGCGTCGCCCCCAGCGTGTTGCCCAGCCGCTGCTGGAGGTCCTCGCCACCCAGCACGCTGGCCGGTTGATAGGACTCGAAGGTGTCGCGGGCGTTGGGGCTGACGGTAATGCTCTCCGAGAAGTGGACCTGCGTGGAGAGGGTGACGGGGACGGCCACCGGGCTGCCTTCGGCCACGGTGACGTCGGGCCGGAAGGGCGTGAACCCGGACAGCCGGACCGTGACGTCGTACGCGCCGGGCGCCACGTGCTCGAAGTGGGCGACGCCGTCGCTGC
>DAINRN010000097.1:220-9245 GCA_036741815.1 Acidobacteriota bacterium | reverse complement strand
CTCGTGCTGCGGAAACGTCTCCGCGAACTCGAGGCTGCTGGTCACGGCCTCGCGGTTCGACGGGACGAGCGTAGCGGTCACTCCAGGAAGGACGTTGCCGTCGGGATCCGTGACCTTGACCTCGACGGTCGCCGCCAGCGCGGCGGCGGAAAGGAAGACGACGACCACCGCGGCAAGGGCGCCACGGCGTATCGCGGAAAAGAAATGATGACGACGCATGAACACCTCGATCCAAAGATGCCAGATGGGCCATGGGATGCGTCCCGCCGTAGTGCGAGCGGCTGGTAGCATCGTCGCCGGCGGCACATGCCGACGGCAGTTAAGGTCTGGAGGCTCTAGGCGAGGGGAGGACCGCGGGTAGCGACGTCCGGGATCGCGGCGTCATCGTGAGAAGGGGTGGCCGGGAGTGCGGCCGGCTCTTGCCGGGAGGGTATGGGCGGCAGCGTGAAGCGCATGGCCGCGCCCACGCTCGCGGTGCCGAGCCGAAGGAGGCAGGCGTTGCAGTGGGTCTCCACCGCGCAGCCGTCATCCGTGTGGATGAACGACTCTTCAATGTCGGCGAAGCCTAGCCCCCAGAGGGCCAGGGTCGCGAGCAGGAGGCGGCCGCGGATGCGCATCTAGCTTGCACGGTACGCCCGTCCCCTGCGTGGGGTCAAGCCGGCCGTATATACTGGATTCGATGGTCGGGCGCTCGAGGCCGCAAGGCGTGAGGTGGGCCGCGCTGGTCCTTGGCTTGGGGCTGTACGCGCTCCTCCTCGCCGTAGCGCCGGTCCTGGAGCACGACTTCGACTGCCACCTCAAGTCCCGCACGCACTGCAACATGTGCGTGGCCAGCCCGCTGGCATCGCGCATCGAGAACGGCCTCCTGGCCTGGCTAATCCGCCTCCCCCTGGCCGGCCGCGTGGATACGGAGCGCGAGAATCTGGTCCACGCCGTGCCGCCCGTCCGCCTTCCTGGCCGGTCGCCGCCCGCATAAGCCTGCTGCGCGTCCGCCCGCGCGCGGGCGTGTCCCCTCGGGAACGTCGATTCTTCCTTCCAGAGAAGGGGGCTCATGCGGACTTGTCACCGGTATCGTCTTTTTCTTTTGTTGTTCGTGTTCGTGTCATCGAGCGGGCTCGCCTGGGCACAGGTAACGCCCGCCCCCTCTCCCTCGCCATCGCCGGAGCCGACGCCGTCTCCGTCCCCCGAGCCGTCGCCTTCACCCTCGCCGGAGCCGGAGGCGCCGCCGCCACCTCCGGTCGAGGTCCCGCCCGGTGCGGGCGGGGCGGGCGGTCCGTCGGGGCCGCTCCCGGTCTACGGCCCCGCGTCCTCCAAGGTCTTCAACCCCGACATCGCGGTGATCGGCGACTTCCTCGGCGCCATGGGCAGCAACGACACCGACCGGGCCACGCCCTCGCTCGAGATGCACGAGACCGAGGCGTCCTTCCAGGCCATCGTGGACCCCTACGCGCGGGCCGACTTCTTCCTGACGTTCAGCAACGAGGAGGTCGGGGTCGAGGAGGGCTTCATCACCTTCACCTCGCTGCCCGCCAACTTCTTGTTGAAAGTCGGCAAGATGCGCGGGTCCTTCGGCAAGGTCAACCAGATGCACAACCACATCCTGCCCTGGACGGATCGCCCGCTCGTGAGCCAGGACCTCGTGGGCAACGAGGAGGGGATCTCCGATGCCGGCCTCTCGCTCTCGCGCCTCTTCCCGAACTCCTTCCTGTTCCTGGAGGCGACGGCGGAGGTCTACCGCGGTGAGATGGAGGGCCTGTTCAGCGCGCCGCGGCGGCAGGACGTGACCTTCGTAGGGCGGCTGCGGGGATACCGCGACCTGACCGAGTCCACCAACCTCGACTTCGGCGGGTCTTACGCCCACGGGACGGGGACCGAGGGGGAAGGGTTCCACACGTCGCTCATCGGCGCCGACCTGACCTTCCGCTGGCGGCCCCTGCGCCGGGCCATCTACAAGCGCCTGCTCGTGCGCACGGAGCTCGTCTGGAGCCAGCGCGACCTCGCGGGCGGCCCCGGTGACCTGCCGGAGGGCGGCGACCGCCCCCGCCCGCAGGGCACCGAGGCGCATGCCTTCGGGGGCTACGTGTCGACCGACTACCAGTTCGCCAGGCGATGGTTCGCCGGCTTCCGCCTGGACTACTCCGAACGGGCCGACGACCCCTCGCTCGTGGACAAGGGCGGGTCCCTCCTCCTGACCTGGTGGCCCAGCGAGTTCAGCCAGATCCGCGGCCAGTACCGCCACACGCGCTACGGTGAAGGCATCGACGCGGACGAGTTCCTGTTCCAGTTCCTGTTCTCCATCGGCGCCCACGGCGCCCACACGTTCTGACATTCATGCGAAGAGAGGAAGTCATGACGACCCGATCGATCCTGATGGCCGCCGCGGCGGCGCTGCTCGCAGGCGCGGCGCCCGTGCGCGCCGCGGGACCCTTGAACGTCATCGCCACCACCGAGGACCTGGCCGCCATCGCCCGCGAGGTCGGCGGTGACAAGATCAAGGTGGAGTCCCTGGCCCGGGGCTACCAGGACCCGCACTTCGTCGAGGCCAAGCCCAGCTTCATGCTGAAGCTGAACAAGGCGGACCTCCTGATCGCCGTGGGCCGCGAGCTGGAGATCGGCTGGCTGCCGCCCCTGATCACGCAGGCGCGGAACCCGAAGGTCCAGCCCGGCGGGGCCGGCTACCTCGACGCGTCGCTGAGCGCGCGCATCCTGGAGATCCCCACCGGCCAGATCACACGGGCCATGGGCGACGTGCATCCCTCGGGCAACCCCCATTACTGGCTGGAGCCGGGCAACGGGCGCCGCATGGCCCAGGCCATCCAGAAGAAGCTGTCGGAGCTGGACCCCGGTGACGCGGCCTATTTCGCGTCCCGTTACGCGGACTTCGACAGCCGGCTGGCCGCGGCCGAGAAGCGCTGGGACGCGATGATGGCCCCGTACAAGGGCACCAAGATCGTGACCTACCACCGCTCCTGGCCCAACTTCGCCGAGCGCTTCGGTATGGACGTGATGGGCTACGTCGAGCCGAAGCCGGGCATCCCTCCTTCGCCGTCCCACACGCTGGACCTCATCCAGGAGATGAAGCGGCAGAACGTGAAGGTGATCCTGGTCGAGCCGTACTTCGACCTCAAGACGCCCAACTCCGTGGCGCGGGAGACGGGGGCGCAGGTGGTGGTGCTGGCTCCGTCGGTGGGCGCGGAAAAGGAGATCACGGATTACGTCAAGCTGTTCGACTATGACCTCGGCAAACTGGTGGCCGCTTTCCAGGCCGCGGGTGTGAGGTAACGTGATGGACGCCACCGTCCTGCAGTTCCTGGCCGCGCCGTTCGCGGCCAGCCTGATCATCGCCGGCATCCACGCCTACCTCGGCGTGCACGTCGTGGAGCGGGGGGTGATCTTCGTAGACCTCTCCCTGGCCCAGATCGCCGCCTTCGGCGCGTCGGTCGCCCTGCTCCTGCCTTTCACGGGCGGCGACCCGCACGGCACCTGGATCTACTGGATCAGCGTCGGCTTCACCTTGTTGGGGGCGGCCATCTTCTCGACGGTGCGCAGCCTGCGGGCGCGCATCCCGCAAGAGGCCATCATCGGCATCTCGTATGCGGTGGCCTCCGCCGCCACCATCCTGGCCATGAGCAAGGCCACCTCGGAGAGCGAGCACCTCAAGGACATGCTGGTGGGCAACATCCTGGCCGTGTCCTGGTCCGAGGTGATCTACACAGCCGTCCTCTACCTCGTGATCGGCGTATTCCACTACGTGTTCCGGCATCGTTTCCTGGCCATCTCCATGAACCACGCCCGCGCCGAGACGGACGTCCGGGGGATCCGGTGGTGGGACTTCCTGTTCTACGCCTCGTTCGGGTTCGTGGTGACGCGCTCGGTGGCCATAGCCGGCGTGCTCCTCGTCTTCTGCTACCTGATCGTCCCCTCGGTGGCGGCCATGCTCTACGCCGACCGCATCGGTCCCCGCCTGGCCATCGGCTGGACCATGGGCACCATCGTCTCCGCCCTCGGCATCTACCTCTCGGTCAAGCTGGACCTGCCCACGGGCGCGACCATGGTCTGCACCTTCGGCGCGGTCCTCATCCTGATGGCGCTGGTGCGGCCGTTCATTAGAAATTCAGGGGGGTAACGCGCCCGAAGGAACCCCCCTAGAACCCCCCAACCGCTCGGCGCCGGAGTGAATCCGGCGCCTCGCTGTTCATGGTCGTACGCCTCCCGGTCAGGGCCGCTTGACCACGCGGCCGTCCTTCATCACGAAGACGACGTCCTCGAGGGCGAGGATGTCCTGGTCGGGGCGGCCGCGCGTGGCCACGATGTCGGCGGCCAGGCCGGGGCGGAGGGCGCCGCGGTCCTTCTCCACGCCCAGGAGCCGCGCGGCGTTCGCCGTCATCATCTGCAGTATTGCGGGCGGGGCGAAGCCCACGTCGGCGTAGCTGCGGACGAGCGACATCGCCCAGCCGCCGCGCGACCGGCTTCCTCCCTCCAGGAACACGTCCGTGCCGTAGGCCATGGTGACGCCGGCATTCTTGGCGCGCTTCAGGCGGTCCACGATCGTCCCGTGCAGCTCGCCCAGCCCGAAGGCGTCGAGCAGCTCCCGGGTGAAGTCGGTGCCCACCAGCACCACCCCGCGGCGCTTGGCCAGGGCCAGCGTCTCGTCGCTCATCTGGAAGCCGTGCTCCACCGAGGCCACGCCCGCCTCCACCGCGCTCCTGGCGCCGGCGTCGGTCATGCAATGCGCCGCCACCTTCAGCCCGGCCCGCGCCGCCTCCTGGACCACCGTGGTCATGTCCGCGGTGGAATAGGCGTAGGGCTGGTCGTCGGCCACCACCTTGATCACGCGCGCCCCGAAGTGCACGTTCTCGCGGACGGCCTTCACGAGCTCGTCGTGGGTGTCGGCGAAGCGGTACTCGGCCACCGTGAGGTCGCCGCGCTGCGGGGTCAGGCGGAGCTGGCCGCCGAAGGGCGCGATGATCCGCCCGGCGTTGACGATGGTCGGCCCGCGCACCAGGCCCTTCTCCACGGCGCGGCGCAGGTCGGTGTCGGCGTAGAGGCCCGCGTTGCCGACGTCGCGCACGGTGGTGAACCCGGCCTCGAGCATGGAGGCCGCGTTGGCGGCTCCCTGGAGCGCGCGGTAGGCGTCGGTCGTCAGCGACGTGTAGGCCATGAGATCGGTCTGGAAGCCCTCCAGGCCGCGGCCCCGGAAGGAGACGGACGCGCAGAGGTGGGCGTGGCAGTCGAAGAGACCGGGCAGCACGGTGGCACCGTCGAGGTCCACGACCGTGGCGCCCGTGGGCACGGCCAGACCGGCGCCCACGGCCTGGATGCGGCCGTCCTGGACCACGATGACCTGGCCCGTGGCCACGCGGCCGCTCTCCGGGTCGAACACCCGTCCCGCGCGGATCGCGATCGTCTCCGCGTGGCCGGTCGTGGCCAGAAGAACGAGCAGCGCGGCCGCGGCGCGGGACGGGAAGGCCGGTCCTTTTCTCATTGCCGTTCCTTTCCTCAGGACGATCCGACGAGCTCCGCCACGTGGCGCGCGACGGCCAGGGCCGAGGTCAGGCCGGGCGATTCCATGCCGATCAGGTTCACGAGACCGGGCAGGCCGCGGCCGGACTCCTCGGCGATCACGAAGTCGCGGAAGCCCTCGCCCGGTCCCTGCAGCTTCGGCCGCAGGCCGCTGATGTCCGGCGACAGGTCCGACTCCTCCAAGGCGGGGACGAGCCGCCGCGCGGCCTCGGCGAAGGCGGCGGCCTTGCCCGCGTCGACACGGTAGTCCGCGTCGCGCGCCACGTACTCGGCGTCCGGGCCGAAGCGCAGCCGGCCGTCCAGGCCCAGCACGGCGTGGACGCCCAGGCTGTACCGCCCGGGAACGGGGTAGACGAGGCGGCTGACCAGCCCGGCGCGGGCCGGCGCGACCGAGAAGTAGCTGCCCTTGCAGTAGTGCTGTCGATACCCGGCGGCGTCCACGTCGATCCCGGGCATGGCGGCCACCGCGTCGGCCTCGAGGCCCGCCGCGTTCACGACGCGCTCCGCCGTGAAGGACTCGACGGCGCCGCCGCTGCGGACGGCCAGCCGGTACGCGCCGTCGCGCCTCTCCAGGCCGACGACCTCCGACCGCGGCTGGAAGACGGCGCCCGCCTGCCGGACCTCGTGCAGCAGCGCGTCCATGAGCCCGTGGGCGCTGACGATGCCAGAGTCAGGAGAGAGCAGCGATCCGACGGAGCGTACGTGCGGCTCGAGGGCGGCGGTGGCGGAAGCCGACAAGCGCTCCAGCTCCACGCCGTTGGCGCGCGCCCGCGCGCGCAGGTCGTCGAGCGCGGGCAGCTCGGCCTCGTCCCCGGCCGTGATGATCTTCCCGCAGCGGCGATGGGCGATGCCGCGTGCGGCGCACGTCTCGTAGAGGAGCCGGTTGCCCTCCACACACAGCCGCGCCTTCAGCGAGCCCTCGGAATAGTAGATCCCCGCGTGGATCACCTCGCTGTTGCGGCTGGATGTCTCCTGGCCGTGGCGGGGGTTGCGCTCCAGGATCACCAGGTCGGGGTGGCGGGGCGCCAGCCGCGCGGCCACGGCGAGGCCGACCACGCCCGCGCCGATGACGACGATGCCGCTGTCGGCCATCCGTCCGGCATCCTAGCATCGGACGCGCGCGGGACCGCGGCGCGGATCGTTGACAGCCGCGGGGCCGCGTCGGATGATCGAGCGATGACCCCGCCCCGGAAGACCGTCGTCCACTACAGGGACGGCCGGATATTGAAGGGCTTTACGAACAACTTCCAGCCCCATCGCGAGGTCTTCCAGCTGGCGGCCACGGACAGCCCGGAGGCCAAGGTGGAGGAGATCTGGACCCCGGACCTCAAGGCGGTCTTCTTCGTCAAGGACCTCGCGGGCGACTCCCGCCGCGTGGACAGCAACGCGTTCGATCCCGACCGGCCGGTCGTGGGCCGGAAGGTGAGGGTCCTTTTCAAGGACGGCGAGCTTCTCGTGGGCTCGACCGACAGCTACGACCCGGCGCGGAAGGGCTTTTTCTTTGTCCCCGCCGACGCCAACTCCAACATCGAGCGGTGCTACGTGGTGGTTGCGGAGACGCGGGAGATCGCGTTCCTATAGCGGGCGGCGGCGCCATCGGTGTCCGGCCGGCGTACGCCGGCAAGGTACTGATCGTCACCGGCGCGTCCTCCGGGATAGGGCGGGCCTTGTGCTACACCCTCGCTCCCCAGGGGCCGCGGCTGGTCCTGGCGGCGCGGGACGCGACCCGGCTGGAGGCGGTGGCCGAGAGCTGCCGCGGCCGGGGCGCCGAGGCCCTGGTCGTGCCCACCGACGTGACGCGGCAAGAGGAGTGCGCGCGGCTGGTGGAGCGCGCCGTCGGGCACTTCGGCGGCCTGGACGTCCTGGTGAACAACGCGGGAGCCGGCATGGTGGCGGCCTTCGAGGACGTCCTGGACCTCTCGATCTTCGAGGACCTCATGCGGGTCAACTACCTGAGCTGCGTCTACCTCACGCACCACGCGCTGCCCCACCTCAAGAAGAGCCGCGGCCAGATCGTGGTGGTGGCGAGCCTGGCCGGCCTCACCGGGGTCCCGACCCGCACCGGGTACGCGGCGAGCAAGCACGCGCTCTTCGGCTTCTACGACTCCCTGCGCATCGAGCTGGACGGCACCGGCGTGGCCGTCACCCTTCTCGCGCCCGACTTCGTGGTGTCGGAGATCCACGTGCGCGCGGCGGGGCCGGACGGGCGTCCGCTGGGCAAGAGCCCGATGCAGGAGTCGCGGATCATGACCGCGGAGCGCTGCGCGGAGCTCATGGTGCCGGCCATGGAGAGGCGCCGGCGCCTGCTCGTGATGTCGCTGCGCGGCCGCGTCGGGCGGTTCGTCCGCCTGCTGGCCCCCGGCCTGATCGACCGCATCGCCCGGCGGGCGGTGGACCGGGGCCGTTAGGCCGTGAGCCCCGGTGGGCGCGCCTCCGCGGCCTGTGCGGCCGCGCTCTTCGCGGCCTCGTTCCTGGTGCGCGTTCCCCTGGCCCGCGCCTGGTCCGCCCTGGGCGTCCTCGACCAGCACGACGTGCTTTTCGACGCGGACACGGTCACCTATCTCCAGGTCTTCGGCGACGGCGATATGCGCGACCGGCTGTGGCGCGCCCATCCGAACGTCCGCAACCTCGTCAACCCGCCCGTCCGCCTGGCCGCCGCCCTGGCCGCTCGGGTCCGCCCCGGATGGACGCCCGAGCAGGCGAGACGGGAAGCGGCGCTCCTCGTGGCCCCGGCCGCCGGCGGCGCGATCACGGCCGCCGTCTTCCTGACGCTGCGCCTGCTCGGGGCCTCGCTCGCGGCGGCGATGCTGGGCGCCGTTCTGGAGATGTGCTCGTTCTCCGGCCTCGTCTTCGGGAGCATCCCGGAGTCCTACCCGCTGAGCGGCGCGGCGCTGGCCGCCGCGTTCCTCCTGCTCGCGGAGGCCGCGCGTGGGCGGGACCGTCTGCGGATCGTGCCCTGGGTCCTCGTGGCCTCGACGGCCCTCGGCATCACGACCACGAACCTCGCCCTGGTCGGGATCCCGCTCTACTTCGCCGCGTCGTGCGCGCTCGGGTCACGGATCCGGGCCATCGCCGCCACGGGAGGCGTGCTGCTGCTGTCCGCGTGCCTGGCCGCCCTGGAGCTGGTCGCGATCAACGCCGCCTACGGCGAATGGCTGCCCCGGCGCAAGCTGGAGAGGACCGACTCCTTCCTGGCGCCGCGGGTGGTCGAGACGTTGCGCTCCTTCCCGGAAGCCATCGTCTCCACTGTGCTGCCGGACCGCCCCGCCGTCGTGACCAACGAGATCGGCCTGCGGCGCGACTACCCCATCAAGCTCCAGTTCACGATCGAGGGAGGGCCGCAGGGCCTCGTCTCGAAGCTGCTGCGCGGGATGGTGGTGGCGGGGTTCCTGCTGCTGGGCGCGCTACAGCTCGCCCGCCTGGGGACGGGGCCGCCGGTATTGTGGGCGGCGCTCGGCGTCCTGGCCTACTTCGCCCTCGCGGCCATCGGCTTTCTGGTGCT
>DAINRN010000097.1:0-210 GCA_036741815.1 Acidobacteriota bacterium | reverse complement strand
CTGGCCTACAACCTGGTGCTGCACTCCGTGTACCGGGGGCCGGACCTGCTGCTCTACTCGATGCACTGGCACGCGGCGGTGGCGGTGGTGATCGGCGCCGCCGCCATGGCCCCACGCCGCTCGGCCACCGCGCTGCTGGCCGGCGTGGTAGCCCTCAACAACGCGTCCGTGCTCTGGTGGATGCTGCGGACGCTGCGGGCGATGAGCTAG
>DAINRN010000096.1:8387-9723 GCA_036741815.1 Acidobacteriota bacterium | reverse complement strand
CGACCCGCGTAGACGAGGCCGCGGCGCTCGCGGGCCGCCAGGTGGAGCCCTCCCTCCATGCCCAGGCCCGGGCGCATGTAGCCCACGACCACGAACTCTCCCGTGCGCACCACGGGCACCTTCACCCAGTCGGAGGAGCGGCCGGCGGAATAGGGCGCGTCGGCGCGCTTGGCCACCAGGCCCTCGAGGTCCAGCTTCCGCACCTCTTCGTAGAGCGCCACGCCACGGCCCACGACGTGGTCGACGTAGCGGATGGCGCCGCCACTGGGCAGCAGGCGCCGCAGGACGTCCTTCCGCTCGCGCAGCGGCAGCGGGCGAAGGTCGTACCCCTCGAGCCCGAGCAGGTCGAAGGCGAAGTACGTGGCCCGCAGCCGGCCGGCCGCGGCCCGCGCCACCTCCTCGGGCCGGCGCAGCATCAGCCGCTTCTGCATCCGCTGGAACTGCGTGCGCCCCGCTTCGTCGACGACCACGACCTCGCCATCCAGCACCACGTTGCGGGGGAGGACGGCCATGGCGGCGGCCACCTCGGGGAAGGAGGCGGTGGCGTCGGATCCGGCGCGATAGCGCAGGCGGGCGCGCCCGTCCTCGTTGCCCGCCAGGAGCCGGAACCCGTCGTACTTCAGCTCGAAGATCCAGCCCGGGCGGTCGAAGGGAGATCCGGTCGCGGCGAGCATGAGGCGGACGTCGGAGGTGCGCAGCGTCCGGGCCACCGCCCCCAGCCGCCGCAGCTTCCGCGCGAGGGCGGCGCGCAGGCCGGGCATGACCGTCATCTTAGCGTGCCCGGCTCGCCCGTGCCCGGACCGGTGAGTCGTTGAAGACAAAGGTCTTGCCGGCTCCGGGGCCCGAGCCCTCACCGCGGGGTGACCCGGGTCACGCGGCACGGGGCAAATGACCCTACAATCCCCCCTACCTTTATCCCCGGGCGGAACCGTTTCAGGAGGCGATGCGATGAAGCGCGGGTCCCTTCTCCTTGGGTTCCTGGTCGCTGCACTTCCGCACGGTTCCTGGGCCGAGACGCATTCCACGCCGAAGCGCTACACGCTCACCGGGCAGGCGGCCGCCGACTTCAAGATGCCCGCGGACATGGTCCCGCTCAGGACGCTGCCGCTGCGCGGCCATGGGCTGACCTGGGAGCGGTACCAGCAGCGGTTCGGACCCGCGGGCGTCCTCGGCGGCCAGGTGACGGTCCTCCGCGGCGCCTCGCGACAGGCCCTGGCCGCGATCGGCGCCCGCCACGTGGGGCTGACCCCCGCCAACAGCGTCAAGGTGGGGGAGGCCGAGGCCCGATCCATCGTGGCCCGGGACGCCGGCGGTTGCCGCCAGACGAGCCAGATCC
>DAINRN010000096.1:0-8377 GCA_036741815.1 Acidobacteriota bacterium | reverse complement strand
GCGCGGGTTGGCGATCAACGTCCGCATGCCGGTGACCTCTCTGGCTCTCGACCAGACCGGCCGTGCTTGGTTCCTGGCACCGATACCCAATGGGATCGCGGGCTTCGGGTATGCCCCGGCGGATGGCAGCCTGGGGGTCCGATCGATCCCGGGACCGGCCTCTACTTCTACCGCGTGGAGACGCGAAGGCCCTTCGAGCGCTGGTTCCATTGGGTGGACGCGGACAGCGGGCGCATCCTGCGCAAGTACGACGGCCGCCAGACCGACCACGGGATCGGCGTCAAGGGCGACGTCAAGAGCCTGGCCGGCCTCGATGGGGTCTCGGGCACCCCCGACGACCTCTCGATCTTCTTCAACGGCCCGGGCCACGGCGTCCCGGGACCCCACTGGCTCCTCTTCTCGGGCGACGGCCGGCAGAAGGTCTACGACGCGCACAACGGGGTCTTCTTCGCCGACGAGGTCACCGACCCCGACAACCATTGGACGTTCGTCACGCCGGACCGCACGTCGCCCGGACAGCCGGCCATGGTGGACGCGCAGTACTACGGACAGGTGACCGACGGGTACTACCTCGATCGCCATGGCCTCGACTGGGTGGCGGACTGCGGCTACCCGGACATGACGGCGGTGGTCCACTACAGCCTGGACTACGTCAACGCCTTCTGGGGCGGCGAGTACATGGTCTACGGCGACGGCGACGGGTTCATCGCCCGCGAGTTCTCGGGCGCCCTGGACGTGGTGGCCCACGAGCTCACCCACGGCCTCACCCAGTGCACGTCGAACCTCGTCTACCAGGACGAGTCGGGCGCGCTCAACGAGTCGTTCTCCGACATCCTGGGCACGGCGGCGGAGTTCTGGGCCGACCTGAACGGCCTCGACCCGTCCGTCGCCCCCGATTGGTTCATCGGCGAGGACATCTTCCTCCTCTGGGAGAACGGCTTCCGCAACATGGGCGACCCGGCCGAGAACTTCGACCCCGACCACTACTCCGAACGGTACGTCGGGCCCGAGGACAACGGCGGCGTGCACACCAACAGCCTGATCCCGAACCACGCCTTCTATCTCCTCGTCAACGGCGGCAGCAACGCCGGCGAGGCGTGGGGCCATCCGCACACGGGGCCGGTGGTGACCGGGATCGACGTCGCGGACGCCGAGCGCATCTTCTTCCTCGCCTTCACGGCCCTGGCCGAGCAGGCCAGCATGTGCGACGCGCGCGCCGCGACGGAGACGGTGGCGGAGTCGCTCTTCGGCGCGGGCTCGCAGCAGCGGCTCTCCACGACCGACGCCTGGCTCGCGGTGGGCCTCACGGACGTGGCCTGCGGCCTGGCCCCGCCCGCGGCGCCCACGAACCTCACGGCGGCCGCGGTCTCCAGCAGCCGCATCAACCTGGCCTGGACGGACAACTCGTTCGACGAAGAGGGGTTCTCCATCGAGCGCTCCACCGACGGCGTGACCTTCGTCGTCGTGGCCACGGTGGGCCAGGACGTCGCGGCCTGGGCCGACACCGGTCTCACGGCGGAGACTCCGTACACCTACCGGGTGCGCGCCTTCGGCGGGACCTTCTACTCCGATTACACGAACGAGGCGTCCGCCACCACCCTGCCCACTCCCGCCGCCCCTTCGGGCCTCACGGCCACCGTGGTCTCCTCGGGGCGCATCAACCTGGCCTGGACGGACAACTCGACCTACGAGCAGGGCTTCAAGGTCGAGCGCTCGACCGACGGGGTGGCCTTCGCGGAGATCGCCACCGTCGGCGCCAACGTCACGACCTACGCCAGCCTTGGCCTCGCCGGGTCGACCACGTACTACTACCGGGTGCGCGCCTACGACGGGCCCAACCTCTCCGCCTACTCGAACGTGGCCTCGGCCACCACGCTGCCCGTGCCCGCGGCTCCCACCAACCTGACCGCCACCGCCCTCTCCTCGAGCCGCATCGACCTGGCCTGGACGGACAACGCCACGAGCGAGACCGCGTACAAGCTGGAGCGCTCGACCAACGGGACGACCTTCACGCTGCTGGCCACGCTGGGCCCGAACGCGGTGTCGTACTCGAACTTCAACCTCCCGGCGTCCACGCAGTTCTGGTACCGGGTGGTGGCCACCGACGGCTACAACGACTCCGCCCCGTCGAACGTGGCCACGGCCACGACCCTGCCGCCGCCCACGGCGCCCGGCAATCTCGCCGCGGCCGTGGTCTCCTCGAGCCGGATCGACCTGACCTGGACGGACAACGCGAGCAACGAGCAGGGCTTCAAGGTGGAGCGCTCCACCGACGGGGTCACCTTCACGCAGGCGGGCACGGCGGGCGCCAACGTGACCAGCTTTTCGAGCACCGGCCTGCTCGCGGGCACGACCTACACGCATCGGGTCCGCGCCTACGACGGACCGAACGATTCCCCGCCCTCCAACCTGGCCTCGGCCACCACCCTGGCCCCGCCGGCGGCCCCGAGCAACCTCGTGGCCACGCCCGTGTCGCCGAGCCGCATCGACCTCACCTGGACGGACAACTCGACCTACGAGCAGGGCTTCAAGGTGGAGCGGTCCACCGCCGGCGGGCCGTTTAGCGTGGTGACCTTCGTGGGGGCGAACGTCACGACCTGGTCGAACACCACGCTCGTCACCGGGATCACCTACACCTACCGGGTGAAGGCCTACGACGGCCCCAACGACTCCGCCTACTCGAACACGGCCTCGGCCACGCCGCTGCCCGCTCCGGCCGCGCCGACCAGCCTGGTGGCCACGCCGATCTCCTCCAGCCGCATCGATCTGACCTGGACGGACAACGCCACCAACGAGCAGGGCTTCAAGGTGGAGCGCGCCACGGGCGGCGGGGCCTTCACGCTCATCGCCGTGCTCTCGGTGAACGCGACCTCCTACTCGAGTACGGGGCTCTTGACGGGCACCAACTACACCTACCGCGTCAAGGCCTACGACGGCCCGAACGAGTCCGACCCCTCGAACCTGGCCTCCGCCACCACGCCCGCCCCGCCCGCGGCCCCGACGGGCCTCGCCGTCACGCCCGTCACCTCGACGCGCATCGACCTGACCTGGACGGACAACGCGACCAACGAGCAGGGCTTCAAGGTGGAACGCGCCGCCGGCGGCGGCGCCTTCTCCCAGATCGCCCTGTTGGGCGCGAACGCCACCACCTACTCCAGCACCGGCCTCGTCTCCGGCACCACCTACTCGTATCGGGTGCGGGCCTACGACGGGCCCAACGACTCCGGGTACTCGAACACCGCGTCCGCCTCGCCGCTGCCTCCCCCCGCCGCTCCCTCGGGCCTCACCGCCACGCCGATCTCCTCCAGCCGCATCGACCTGGCCTGGGTGGACAACGCCACCTACGAGAGCGGCTTCAAGGTGGAGCGCTCGGTGGACGGCGTGAGCTTCACGCAGATCGCGGTCCTGGGCGCGAACTCCACCTCCTATTCGAGCACCGGCCTGGTGGCGGGCCAGACCTACACCTTCCGCGCTCGATCCGCCAGGTCCGCTGATGGCGCGACGCCCTCCAACACGGCCTCGGTCACGCCCCTGCCCGCGCCGGCGGCCCCGACCAACCTGGTGGCCACGCCGATCTCGGCCAGCCGCATCGACCTGTCCTGGACCGACAACGCCACCTACGAGCAGGGCTTCAAGGTCGAGCGGTCCACCGACGGCGTCACCTTCGCCCAGATCGCCCTCGTGGGCGCCAACACCACGACGTACGCCAGCACGTCGCTGGGCGCGGGGACGACCTACACCTACCGCGTGCGCGCCTACGACGGCCCCAACGATTCGGGCTACTCCAACACCGCGTCCGCCACCACGCCGGCCGGCCCTGCCGCCCCCTCGAGCCTCGCGGCCACGCCGGTGTCGCCCAGCCGGATCGACCTGGCCTGGACGGACAACTCCACGACCGAGCAGGGTTTCAAGATCGAGCGGTCGACGGGCGGCGCCTGGAGCGTCATCGCCACCGTGGGGGTGAACGTCACCACCTACGCGAACACGTGGCTCACGTCGGGGACCGTCTACAGCTATCGCGTGAAGGCCTACGACGGCCCGAACGAGTCCGCCTACACGAACACGGTCTCCGCCTCGCCCCTGCCGCCTCCCGCGGCCCCCAGCGGCCTCGCTGCCACCCCGGTCACCTCCAGCCGGATCGACCTGGCCTGGACGGACAACGCCACGAACGAGCAGGGATTCAAGGTGGAGCGCTCCACCGACGGCGTCACCTTCGTCACGGTGGCCGTCCTGGGCGTGAACGCGACCAGCTATTCGGTCACCTCGCTCAACGCGAGCACGACCTACGCGTTCCGGGTGCGGGCCTACGAGGGTCCCAACGATTCCGTCCCCTCGAACACGGCCTCCGCCTCGACCCAGGCCCCGCCCGCGGCGCCCACGGGGCTCACGGCCACGCCGATCTCGTCGACGCGGATCGACCTGACCTGGACGGACAACGCGACCTACGAGCAGGGGTACAAGGTGGAGCGCGCGACGGGCGGAGGATCGTTCGCGCAGATCGCGATCCTGGGCGCGAACGCGACGGCCTACTCGAGCATGGGGCTCGCCCCGGGGACGACGTACACCTTCCGCGTGCGGGCCTACGACGGCCCCAACCATTCCGGCTACTCGAACACCGCCTCGGCCACGACGCCCTAGGCGCCTCGCGGCGAATTCGGCGTCGCGGCACGGAGCGCGCCGGGAAGCGCGCTAACCTGGGACCAGAGGTGAGCAAGGGAGGCGCTGATGATCGAGAAGGAGCCTGTTCGCCGGAAGCGTGGCTGGGCGGCGGCGGTTGCGCTGGCGCTGGCCATCGTCCATCCCGGCTGCGGCGGCAACAACGACCCCGCGCCGGAGACCTTCGAGGACAGCGAGACGCTGAGCGTCCTGGAGCCTTTCGGGCTGGTCTTCACGGCCCAGCGGAACGGCACCGTGGACGCCAACGTGAACTGGACCGACAACAACAACGACATCGACATCTACGCCACCGCGGGCACCTGCGCCAGCTTCGACGTGCTGCTGGCGGGAAACTGCAACGTCATCACGCTCTCGGAGAGCGGGACCGCGAAGCCGGAGACGCTCAGCTTCAGCGTCACGAACGGCACCTTCTACACGGTGTGGGCGCTGAACCTGGGCCCGGGCACGGACACGGTCACCATCCGCCTGACCGCGCGCTGAGGGGAGGCCTCAGAACCGCAGCACGACGCCCGCGGTGACGTCTCCCTGCCAGATCCCGGAGCCGCTGAACCGGAACAGGCAGGCGCCGTTCGTGCAATAGACGGCACCGCCCGACTCCACGACGGTGTAGAAGCCGCGCGCCTCGAAGCGGAAGCCCACGCGGGAGGAGGCCGGGACCTTGGCCCCCAGCGAGAGGCCCGCCGCGAAGCGCAGCTCGCTGTCCGCGCCGGACAGGCCGGGAGCGAGCCGGGTGGCGCCCAGGAGCGCCACCCCGAAGAAGCGGAAGGGTCCGTGCGGCCCGTGCTCCTCCTGGATGCCGACCATGTAGCGCTCGACGATCTGCGGGAACCTCGGCGCGCCCGCGTCGTTGGAGCGCAGCTCGGTGTCCTGCCGCGAGAAGAGCAGCTCGACGCGCCAGTTCTCGTCGAGGACCACGTCCAGCGTGGCCCCGAAGACCGCGTCCTCGTCGATCGAGAACGAGGTCCCGAGGCTCGGGTTGTACAGGTGGCCGCCGAACTGGAGGCCGGCGAACGGCGCCAGCTGGATCTCGCCCGCCGCGAGCGCCGCGGGGACCAGGGCCCAGGCCAGCGCCAGGAGCGCCGCCCGGCGCGCCCGATTCATGCCTTGCCGCGCTCCGTGGCCGCGGTCAGGCGTTCGTACTCCCGGAGCAGCAGGAGGCCCACGCCCCCGGCGGCGATCACGACCACGATGTTCACCCAGGCGAAGCCGGGCACCCCCAACGTGACCAAGTGGGTCCCCAGGAAGACGACCAGGGCTGCCAGCATGTCGCCGGTACGCACGAAGAACGTGTCGATGGCTTGCTTTGCCTTGTACTTCTCCTCGCGGCTGGTGGGCAGCCACACCATCTGCTTGGCCGTGTTCATGACCGAATAGTCCGTGGCGTTCTCCGCCGTCTTGAGCATCCGCAGGGCGAGAAGACCGGCGCCCGCCCCCGCCACGCCGTAGGCCCCGAGCGCGACCACGGGCAGGGCCAGGATCACGCCCGCCATGCCCAGGCGCTTCACGAGGCGCGACACCAGGAAGGCCTGGATGAGGATGGTCAGCACGTTCACCCAGAAGAAGTAGTTGCCGTAGAAGGTGCCGATGAACGCCTGCTTATCGAAGCCGGGCGCGCTGGCCGCCTGCGCGTCGGCCGCGGCCACCACCGCGCGGGCCAGGATGAACTCGCCCACGGTGTTCACGAGGTTCAGCAGCACCAGGAGGGCGGCGATGAGCACCAGGTAATGGTTCTTGAGCACCAGGGCGAAACCGTTGCCGCCCGCGATGGGCGCTTGCGCGCGCGGAGCTTCCCCGCCGCGGCTGCGGCGCGCGGCCACGCGATAGAGGACCAGGTGGAGGACCAGCAGGCCGGCCGCGAGCTGCATCATCTGGAAGGGTCCGACGCCGTGGCCGAAGAGGGTGTTGGCCAGCGCAGCCCCCAGCGGGGCCCCCGCCGTGGACCCCACGGCGATGAGCGGGAAGAGCCGGTCCCCTTCGGGCCGGCTGTAGATCTCGTTGGCGTACGACCAGAACTGCGCGATGGTGGTCAGGCTGAAGATACCGACCCACACGTAGAACACGAAACCCAGGTGCGGCACCCCGGCCCGTCCGCCCAGGACGAACAGCTCGATGCAGCCCACGAAGAAGAGGACGACCGCGGCCAGGAAGCGCTGCCGTGGCATCCGCGCGGCGACCCAGCCGTAGGCAGGCACGTACGCGATGAGGGCCAGGGCCTGCGCCGCGGCGGCGTAGGACTTCAGCTCGGCGCCGCCGGCGAGCAGGATCAGCGGCTCGCGCACCGTCTTGAGGATGTAGTAGGCCACGAGGAGGACGGCGACGTTGACCGCCATCAGCAGGACCGTCCCGCCCTCGCCGGCGCGCACGTCCCCGAACACACGCAGGGCGCGGTCGATGGGCCCGGGGCGCGCGGCGTCCTGCTCGTCCACGATCGGTCACGATACCCGCACGGGCCCGCGCGGGCAACGCGGTCCGCGTCCGCAACGGAAAATCGAGCGGGCGGAGGGGCTGGCGGGCCGTTACTGGCGGACGGAGCGGGACAGCGCCTGCTCGATCGCGGCCAGCAGGACCTTGTCGTCGACCGGCTTGCAGAGCACGTCCACCGCGCCCGCCGTCAGCGTCTTCTCGCGGACGTCGTCGTCGCCGTGTCCGGTGATGAAGACGATGGGCAGGCCGCGCTGCGTGCCTTCGATCGTGCGCTGCAGCTCGATGCCGGTCATGCCGGGCATGCGGACGTCCAGGAGGAGGCAGGCGGGGCGGGGCGGCACGTCGCGCGCGAGGTATTCGGCGGCGCCGCCGTAGAGCTCGACCTCGTAGCCGGCGGAGCGGATCAGGCGCCCGAGCGCCTTGCGTACGGAAGCGTCGTCATCGACGATGAGGACCCTCGACACGCGCCGAATCCCTCCTTGAACTCGCCGCACATACGAAGGGAATTAACGGTTCAGGCTTGGATCCATTATGGGCTTGATCGAGGGCGGGTCCATTGGACTTAAGGTCTAGGACCTTGCCGTGCGATCCGTCGGACCGGCGACGGCGGATGGGGCGACGCCGTGGAACGCCGCATGGGACCTTGGTCCAATGGGCCTCCCGGGCGTCAACACATTTGACGGTCCGCGGTATCATCCACGCGCGAACAGACGCGCAACGAGAGGAGGGATCATGGAGTCCTTCGGACACTCCCTTCAACAGATCGGCGAGGTGGCTTGGCGCGCCTTTCAGGCCCTCAACACGCGCCTGCCGGCGAGCGAGCCGGCGGAACGGTCCTGGGCCCCGGGCCCGCTGCTGAAGTCGCACCAGCGCTCCCGGCCGCCACTCGGGTACCCGCGCGAGACCGACTCGCTCTGCCCGCGCTGCGTGATGGAGACCCGGGCCCAGATCCTGCGCGGCGAGCGTCGCGTGTCGGACCTCGTGAACGGCCACCTGGGTGAGATCAAGGCCACCCTGTACGAAGTGGACAACCAGATCCGGGTTAGGAAGACCTGCCCGAACCACGGTACCTTCGAGGACCTGATCTCGATCGACGCGGAGTTCTCGCGCCGCATCGAGAGCCGCTTCCCGGGCCGCGACTTCGCGGCCGTGGGCGACGAGCTCGTGCACCGGCACGGCACGTCCACCATCAAGTACGGCCGGGGGGCGGTGCTCACCATTGACCTCACCAACCGCTGCAACATGATGTGCAACCCCTGCTTCATGGACGCCAACC
>DAINRN010000095.1:0-9734 GCA_036741815.1 Acidobacteriota bacterium | reverse complement strand
TGCCGCCTGCTTCCTTCCAGGCGGTCAGGCCGCCCTTGATCGCACCGACCTTCGGGTAACCCTTCTCCATCAGGATCTGCGCCACACGGGCGCTGGTGGCCTCGGCCGTTCAGGTGCAGTAGGTGACGAGGTCCTTCTTCGCGGACTTCAGCTTCTCGACGTGCTTGTCGATCTCGCCCACGGGGACGGAGATCGACCCCGGGATGTGCGACTCCTTGTAGGCGTCGGCGGCGCGCACGTCGAGGACGAGCACCCTGTCGGAGGCCATGAGCTTCTTCAGCTCGTCCACGGTGACGCGCTGGATGACCACGTTCGCCCCGTCCGTCGCCGCGGGCGCGGCCGGGGGCGCAGCCGGCGTCCCTTGCCCTGCCAGCAGGGGCGGCGCCCCCGCCAGGAGAATCGCCAACGTACCGGGCCACATCCTCATCCTCGACCTCCGATCCACGACCACGTCCATCATAGCGCAAGCGCCGCCGCGCGCTGCCGCGGCGCCTGCGCGTTTTCTGGTACGCTCCAGGCGGGCCTGTAGTTCAGCTGGTCAGAACGTCCGGCTCATAACCGGATAGTCGAAGGTTCGAATCCTTCCAGGCCCACACCCCACGCTGAATTGACGACGGCCGGGACGGCGTCAATTCAGCGTGCCTTGTCCAATGCCGTCAACCGGTCTTCAGTCCCGGTCTTGTCGCTCCCGTCAACCGGTCTTCAGTCCTGGTCTCGCCGGTCCAGCCGGTCTCGCCGGTCCCGCCGGTCCCGTCTCGACGGTCCGAAACATCCCCGCCCCCATCCACCCCCGGAACCACCGGAACAGCTCCGCCTGCGTGGGCCGCCGACCGCGGCGCAAGGCCGCGGCCACTGCGCTCCCCAGGCGCTTGCCCGCGACGAGGTCGGCCAGGAGGCCGTGGCCGGCGCGGTCCAGGTCCTGACGCCACACGTTGTATTGGCGGCGGTGCACCACGACCCACGCATCGCGCCGGCGCAGCGGCGTGTGCGCGTGGTCCTCGTCCTTGACCGACTGCAGGTAGGCGTTCACGGGATAGCGGAAAGCCAGGAGGCGGAAGGCGGCGATGGGCACGAGCCGCGCCCTCTCCCAGGCTTCGTCCGGCACGGCGGCGATCTCTTCCGCCTGCAGCGGCTTCTCCTCGGGCGCGTCGAAGACCTCGGCCACCGCCTGCTCCAGCCGCGCGAGGTCGTGGCAGAACCCGCGCCGCCGGAGGCCCGGCGCCAGGCGCACGTAATCGGGGACGTGGCGGCCGAGGAAGTTCAGGCTGTAGCTGCGCGACGGGTAGGCCTGCACGTAGCCCGCGACCAGCGTGCGGAAGCCCTCGTCCCCGAGGAAGTGCTTCAGCGCGGGGTAATCGGACTCGAGCGCCTCCTCCATGCGCAGGAGGTACATGCCGTGGTAGATGGCCAGGCGCTGCTCCGGCCGGAGCGTGGCCGAGGGCAGGAGCACCTCGCCCACCCGCCCGCGTGGCACGAAGGCCCGCGCCGCGGGCGCGGCTACGGCCTCTTCGGCCGTGCCGCGGTGGACCACGACCGCCTGCAGCCAGCGCTGCAGGCGATCGAGCGGGACCTCAAGCCCCACGGCGGACGGACGCGGCCTCGGTCGCGGGCTCTTCGCGATGCGCGCGCGCCTTGAGGGCCTCCGCATGCACGACCTCGAAGGAAGGGATGTCCTCGTCCCACTCGTAGAGCGTGGCCGTGGGGCCGGTGCGCCGCCAGGCCAGCCGGTACAGCTCCCAGACCTCCGCGATGGCGTGGTCGCTGTGCGTGTCCACGATGTGGGTGCCCTTGTTGGTGTGGCCGGCCACGTGGTACTGCACCACGCGGTCGGCGGGGATGCCGGCGATGTAGTCGCGCGGGTCGAAGCCGTGGTTGAAGGAGCTGACGTAGACGTTGTTGACGTCGAGCAGCAGCCCGCAGTCGGCGTCGTCGGCCAGGCGGGACAGGAACTCCCATTCCGTCATGGTGGAGGCGGCGAACTCGACGTACGAGGACGGGTTCTCGAGCACCAGGGGCCGCTCCAGGACCTCCGATACGACCTTCACCCGCGCGACCGTGTGCCGCAGGGCTTCCTCGGTGTACGGCATGGGCAGCAGGTCGTGGACGTTCCGGCCCAGGACGCCCGTCCAGCAGAGATGGTCCGACACCCAGCGCGCGCGGGTGCGCGCGGCGAGTGTCTTCAGCTTGCGCAGGTACTCGCGGTCGAGGGGATCCGTGCTGCCGATGGAGAGCGACACGCCGTGCAGGGCCACGGGGTAGCGCTCCACGATCTGGTCGAGGATGTGGAGCGGGCGCCCGCCGGTGTCCATGAAGTTCTCGGAGAGAACCTCGAACCAGTCCACCGCGGGATGCCGCGACAGGATGTGCGGGAAGTGGACGGTGCGCAGGCCGACGCCGATGCCCAGGTCGGGCAGGCCCCAGCGGTTCGTTGTCATTGGTAGATCCTACTTTCCTGACTCGCAGTGAGTCGCGGTCATTTCCGTAGGACCCCCTTTCAAACCGTGCGTGCGGATTTCCCGCACACGGCTTACCGGTAGCCTCTCATGTGGCGGCATTACGCGGCCTCCGGGTACTGGACGGTGCCGCGCAGGCGGTGTAGCCCGAGGGCGTGGAAGAAGTCGCTGTCCCATCGCTGTGCTTCACCTGGCCGTAGGTTCCGGCCCTTCCGCTTCACCATGAAGGCGTGGAGCCGGGTCCAGACGTAGGTGTCGACCTGGTTGAATTTCTGGGCCGCGTTCCCGGTGCGAAAGTAGTTGCCCCAGCCACGGAGGAGCGGATTGAGTTCCTCGATGATCACCCTGGCGTCTCTCACCCCATTCCGATCGCGGCCGGTGCGTTCCTTCACGCGCTGCCGAATCCGCTTCATGCTGCGAGGAGACGGCCAGCGCTGGAGGAAGTAGACCCGTTGGCCTTTCTTCGCCCAGATCGGACCGCTCATCCGCTTTCGCAGATGGCAGCCGAGGAAGTCGAATCCCTGTCTGCCCCACGAGAGATCGACCCGCCTCGTCTTTTCCGGGTGCAGTTCGAGACCAAGCCGGGTCAGGATCTTTCGGACCCTGCCCTCAGCCTCCTCGCACGCCTTTGCCGTGCCACACAGCACGACAAAGTCATCCGCGTAGCGCACCAATGTGCCCAGATGGGCACACCGTTTCGTCCACACGGTATCGAGGACGTGGAGGTAAATGTTCGACAGAAGCGGAGAGATCACGCCGCCCTGCGGTGTGCCCGAGAGCAGCGCCACCTCGCGCCCGTCTTCCATTACTCCCGCACGCAGCCACTGCCTCAGCAGCTTCAGCACGCGACGATCAGAGACGCGCCGAGACACGAGCACCATCAGCTTCTCGTGGTCGATGCTTCCGAAGTAATCCCGGATGTCGGCGTCGAGCACGTGGTTCGCACCCGTGGCTCCGAGCTTCCGGATCGTCTCCAGAGCGCCCGTGGCCCCACGCCGGGGCCGGAAGCCATGCGAGCACGGAAGAAAATCCGTCTCGAATATCGGTTCCAGCACCAGCGTCGCCGCCATCTGGACTACACGGTCCCTCACCGTCGGAATGCCGAGCGGCCGCTTCTTCCCATCCGCCTTGGGTATATACCGGCGCAAGACCGCTCTTGGCCGATACTCGCCTGCCCGTAGCTCCGTGCCGATCTCCTCCACGAAACGATCGACTCCGTAGCTCTCGACCTCCGCCAGTGTCTGGGCATCGACCCCGGCAGAGCCCTTGTTCCGTCTCACCCGTCTCCACGCCTCCCACAGGACGTCACTCCGGTGGATGCGGTCGAATAGCGCATGGAAACGACGACCCGGCGACCGCTTGGCCGCCACGTACAGCCGGCGTCGGAGTTGTCGCACTTTGTCCGCGGGCGCAGGCCCGCAGGGGAGTTTGGGACCGGGCTTGCCGGCCATGCCCTCGCGCTTACCTCCTCCGCCGACACGACCACCGCAGGGACCCTTCCCTCCGGCCGCGTTATTCGTCGCGACCATCTCCGGTACTACTGTCCCCTCGGACTCCCGCTGCACAGCGCCCGATTTCACCCTCGGCTTATTCGGGCCACCTTGCCGCGACCTCGGCCGTGCAGACGGGTCTCTCCTCTTCCGCCCCGATCCTTGCTCACGTGCTGCTCCCCATACCCCGGAGGGACCCCCCGCGCTTTCTCCTCCGGTCCCCTGCGCGGTGGACGTGGCCTTCGCGGTGACGTGACCCGCTCGGCTCCCCCATTGTTTCTCTGACGAGGCTGCAGGATTCACTTCTCGTTGCGGCCCGCGAGCTCGCTCCCTCCGTAGAGGCTCTTGACGCCCCGCTTGGGACACGGGACTCTCGCCCCGCGCCTGGGGCCTGCTACCCGGCGCTCCGGTGCTTACCGGGGCGGGACTCTCACCCGCTGGATCGGTGCAGCATGAGGGCGGCTGGCCCTTACTCGGGTCAGCTCCCTCTAGAGGACGCACCACGGGTCGAGGGTGTCCCACGGCAGTCGATGTCCGGGAGGTGAGGCCGCGGACCGCCGCGACCTCACCCCCACCGTCTCGAGGGTGCGATCTCGAGGCGAGGGCCTACCGGCCCTTGCAGCCGCCCTTGCCCTTGCAGGCGTGCTTGCCGGCCTTGTCGCCGCTGATGTGGGCCTTGTTGACGGGCACCGCGCAGCCGCCCTTGCCCTTGCACTCGTTCTTGCCGGCGCAGCCCGCCGCGCCCGCCGCGCAGCCGCCCATGCCCTTGCACTCGTTCTTGCCCTTGCAGGCGTGCTTTGCGGCGTCGGCGGCGCAGCCGCCCTTGCCCTTACATTCGTTCATGCCCTTGCAGATGTGCTTGTCCACGGGCTCGGCCGGGGCGTCGGTCTTGGCCGGCGCCTTCTTCTCCTCGGCGAACGCCCGCGTCCCCGCCGCCATCCCGGCCACCACGGCACCCATCGCCTTGGTGAAGTGTCTACGGTCCATTAGATTCATCTCCTTGAACGAGGCCCGCGTGGGTGGTGCGGGGCCTCCGTGACCCGAAAACGCTTCTTATGCTCGCACTATTCCCCGTCCTGTCAAGGAGAGGTACGCGCCCGGACAGCCCCTCGGATGTCGGCTAGAATGCACGACGCAGCACGATGAACCCCGACCTCGAACGCTTGATCCGCCTGCAGCGCGCCGAGACCGACCTGCGCCGGGTGGAGGCCGAGCTCCAGGACATACCCCGCCAGCGGGCCGAGCTCGAGGCCGCCCTGGCCCACGAGCGCGGCCGCCTGGACCAGGGCCGCGAGGCCCAGGGCCAGACCCAGAAGGCCCGGCGCCAGCACGAGGCCGACCTCCAGGACCTGGAGGCCAAGCGCTCGCGCTACAAGGGCCAGCTCATGGAGGTGAAGACCAACAAGGAGTACACCGCCATGCTCCACGAGATCGAGGGCGTGGAGAGGGAGATCCGCTCGCGGGAGGACCAGATCCTGGCGGAGATGGAGCGCGCCGAGGGCCTCACGGCCGAGGTGAAGGCGGAGGAGGAGGCCTTCAAGGAGGCGGAGGGCCGGGCGCGCGACGGCGGGCGGGCCCTGGACGAGCGGGCGCGATCTCTCGAGGACGAGCGGACCCGGGTGACGGCCGAGCGCGACGCCGTGGCGGCCACGATCTCGGCCGACGCCCTGGAGCTGTTCCAGCGCGTGGCGCGGCTGCGGGGAGTCGCCGTCGCCGAGGCCCGCGACGGGATGTGCCAAGTGTGCCACCTCAAGCTGCGCCTCCAGATGTACGCCGAGCTCAAGCACAACGAGGAGATCCAGCAGTGCCCGGCCTGCAACCGCATCCTTTATTACGTACCTCCGCCGGCCGCCACCGGCACCGAGCCGTGAGCGGGGCTCCCCCGCCGGTCCTCCACCTCCACATCGACGGCGCCAGCCGGGGCAACCCGGGAGAGGCCGGCTTCGGCATCCACGTGACCACGCCCGAGGGCGCCGAGTTGGCGGGGCTCTACGGGTACCTGGGCCCCGCCAGCAACAACGTGGCCGAGTACCAGGCGCTGCTGCACGGCCTGCGCTACGCGCTGGCGCGGGGCGCGCGCCGCGTACAGGTCTTCTCGGACTCCGAGCTGGTCGTCCGCCAGATGTCGGGCGCCTACCGCGTGAAGCATCCCGCCATGATCCCGCTCCACCGCGAGGCCCAGGCGCTGCGGTCCCGCTTCGAGGAGTTCCGCCTGGCGCACGTCCGCCGCGAGCAGAACAAGGACGCGGACCGCCTGGCCAACCGCGCCCTGGACGAGAAGGCCTCGCGGCTGGAGTGACGTCAGGCGGGCGGCGCCGCCCAACCGATGTAGCTGATCATGCGGCCCGCGCCCCGTCCCTCGCGCCGGTACGAGTGGTAGAGGTCGGCGCGGCAATAGGTGCAGTCGTCCACGTGATGGACCTGCGCCTCCGGCACGCCCGCGGCGCGGAGCTGGGCCACGTTGGCCGCCCGCACGTCGAGATGGGGACGTCCCCGCGGCCCGTCCCGGAAGAAGGCCTCACCGCCGGGGCCGAACGCGGCCACCAGCTCCGGGCCCACCTCGTAGCAGCACGGACCGATGCCCGGGCCGAGCGCGGCCACGAGGTCAGAAGGTCGCGACCCGCCCGCGACGAGCGCGGAAACGGCGGCCCGCGTCACGCCGGCGGCCGTCCCCCTCCAGCCGGCATGGGCGGCCGCCACGCGGCGTCGGACCGGGTCCACGAGCAGCACGGGCAGACAGTCGGCTGTCTCGATCCCGAGGATGAGGCCGGGCTGATCGGCGGTCGCGGCGTCGGCTTCCGGCCGGCCTTCCCACCGAGCGGAAACCACCGTGGTGCCGTGGACCTGCTTCAGCAGGTGCAGGCGCCCGCGATCGGCGAGGGCCGCGGCCACGCGGGCGCGACCCGCGCCCCGCTCCTCCCACCCCGCGGGTCCCAGCCTCTGCTCGAACCCGTGGACGAGGCCCGGCAGATCGGCCAGCGCCGGCACCGTGGCCACGCGCAAGGTCGAGACCATGGCTCATGGTAACGGTAGACTCGATGTCGTGGGGACTGCCGACGACGTCGTAGCCCATGCGGTCGAGGTCCTGGACATCGCCGAGGTCAAGGCGCTCCTGTCCGCGGGGGCGAGCCATCCCTTCACGGAGGCCGAGCTGGCCTACGCCCGGGACAAGAGCGATCCCGATCGGCGGCTGGCCGCGCGCCTGGCGGCCAAGCGCGCGGCGGTGCGGCTCCTCGGCGGCGACGCCCAGCCCGCAGAGATCGAGGTCCTCCGCGGCGGCGGGCCCCCGCGCCTGAAGCTGTCGGGCAAAGCGCGCGAGCGGTTGCAAAGCCTGGGCGCGGACCGCGCGCTCGTCAGCCTCACGCACGGGCGCGAGCAGGCGGCGGCGGCCGTGCTGTTCCTGCGCGGGGGGGCATGAGCCTCGGGCGCAGCCTGCTGCGCCTCGGGCTCCTGATCGTGGTGGCCGCGCTCCTGGCCGCCGCCTACCTGTCGCTTGCGCCCATCGGCGACGCCGCCCCGCATCCCTTCAACCACGACCGCAACGCGGTCTGGATCGCGCACCGCTGGCTGGAAAAGGAGCACCCTCCCGAGGAGACGGAGGCGCTCGTCTCCGGGCTGGCCCGTCGGGGCATCGGCTACGTCTACCCGCACCTCATCCCCTTCGACGCCTCGGGCCGCCTCCCCGCCCACAGCCGCGAGCAGATGCGCAGCTTCCTGGCCGTGACCCGTCGGGTGGCGCCGGATATGAAGGTGCTGCCCTGGGTGGGCGGCCTGCGCGTCGGCTACAAGCGCACCCTCCAGGGGACGGTGGACCTCGCGGACATGGGACAGCGCCAGCGCATCGTGGCCGAGTGCCGCGGCCTGGTGGACGAGGGCTTCGACGGCGTCCACATCAACGTGGAGCCCATCGCGGACGGCAACGTGGACTTCCTGGCCCTGCTGCGGGCGATTCGGACGGCCGTGGGCCCGGACCGGATCGTGTCCCTCTCCGCCACCCGGCCGGGACCGGTCTCGCTGCCCGTGGCCCGCAACTTCTTCTGGACGACCGCGTACTACGAGCGTGTGGCCGCGGTGGCCGACCAGGTGGTGGTCATGGCCTACGACACCGCCCTGCCCACGCCCATCCTCTACCGCCGCTACGTCTCCTATGCGGCGGAGCGCGTCACCTCGGCCTTCGTGCGCAGCAACGCCCGCGCCCGCGTCCTCATCGGCATCCCGAGCTACGACGAGACCGGCCTCATGCACCGCGCGGGCGTGGAGACGCTCGAGAACGGCCTCCTCGGCACGGTTGCAGGCCTGCGCGGCGTGGGAGGCGGCGGCACCTTCGAGGGCGTCGCCCTCTACGCGGAATGGACGACGGGCCCCGAGGAGTGGTCGGTCTACGAGCGCGTCTGGCGCGGCCAGGACCCGACGCGCTGAGTTGCCGTACGGCTCACCTATTCGTGACCTCTCTGTGGGATGGACGAGGGGCGAACCCCGCCGTCGCCGAGGCCGTCTACTGGATTCCCGGCCGGTGCGATCTGTTGCTCGGGGCAGGGTTCCTGCTCTCCGGGCTCTGCTTCCTGCGTTACCTGCGAGGCAGTGGGCTGGGAGCGCTCCTCGGGCACCTCGTCGGCCTCGGGATCGCCCTGATGAGCAAGGAAGCAGGCCTTGTGATCCCGGCGGTCGTCGTGGCCTACGCGCTCATCGTCGAGCGACGTCCACGCTGCCTGCGCGATCCGCGGCTCTGGGTGGGATGGGGATGCGTCCTCCTTGGATGGTACGCATTGTGGTCGTCAGCAGGGCCGGTGGCTGCCTCCGAGACACCCGTCCAGCGGCTGGCGGCGGTGTGGTCCAACGCGCCGATGCTCCTGGTCCACCTCGGCAAGACGGTTGTTCCCCACGGCCTGTCCGTCTTGGCGAATCGTCGGGACGCCGGGCTTGTGGTGGGCTCTCTCGTCCTCATCGCCGGGCTGGGTAGTGTCGCTTGGCTTACCGGACGCGCCCGGCGCCTCTTCATCTGGGGCGCCCTCGTGTTCTTCCTGTTCCTTCTACCGACGCTGGCGGTGTCCGACTTCCTAATCCTGGAGAACCGTCTCTACGTCCCCGCGATGGGGATTCTCATCTCTCTTTCCGCGCTGATCCAGGTTCTGCTGGAGCACGGGACTTGCTCGGTGAAACGAGGATTCCTGGCCTTCGGCGCGACGGTTCTCGTCGCTTTCGCGGTGCGGACCTGGCACTACGGCGAGAGCTTTCGCGACGCTGCCAGCTTCACCGCCCAGGCCGTGAAATCGTCGCCCCATCTCGCCTTGGCCCACCTCAACCGGGGCATCGTGCTCCATCGCGAGGGTGACGTGCAGGAGGCCGAGACGGAATATCGGACCGCGCTGTCGCTGGATCCGACGCAGCCGGTCACCCAGAACAACCTGGGCCTGATCCTGATGAACCGAGGCGAGCTGAGCGAGGCCGAGGTTGCCTTGCGCAAGGAGATCGCGATCAATCCCACCTACGACAAGGCCCACTTCAACCTGGGGCTGGTCCTCGCCCGAGAGGGGCGGCTGCAGGAAACCGTCACGGCTTGGCGGCAGGCGGTGGCCTTGAACCCCGACAACGACGAGGCGCGCTCGAACCTGGAGGCGGCGGAGAAGGCCCTTGCGACTGGTCAGCTTCCGGCAGGGGGTCCCGCGCCTCCGGCCTCGCCGAGATAACGCAAGGCGAGGCGTGACCACCCCTCCGCCTTTCCGAGCCACCCGTGGGCCTCACCCACTGCTGGGCTTGAGCCGCCGGATGGGATACGCGAAAGGATCTTCCT
>DAINRN010000094.1:7822-9757 GCA_036741815.1 Acidobacteriota bacterium | reverse complement strand
GCGTACATTTGAACCTCCTTGGTTCTTGGGCCAAGGGGCATTCCAGATAACCACTGCGATTAAGGATGACCTGAAAGACGCCCTCAGACGGTTGACTACTGTGAGGTGACCACTGTAGCTCTACTTCACTTGCGATGTCAAGCGCAATCTGAGATCATGCCAATGAGTTAAGCACTACTGGTTAACCAAGCGTGGAGGCGGCTTACGCGCCAATGCACCATGGCCGACCTTCGATGACACGTGGAGGCGCCCTGTGGACGTTCGTCTACTGATCCGACAACGGCTCGCCGAATTGGGGCTCGAGCAGAAGGATCTGGCGGCCGCCGCCCAGGTGACGGAGTCCTACATTTCCCAACTGCTGACGCGGAAGAGGATGCCCCCCTCGCCTGACCGAACGGATATCTACGCCAAGATGTCGCGATTATTGAAGCTCCACCCGGAGAAGCTGTCGGCGCTGGCTGAAATCGAGCGCAAGGACGAACTCAAGAGAACCTTGAGTGATCCACCCACGCCCTTGTTCAAGGAGGTCCGCGGATTGATTCTCCGCAAGTGCTCACCCACGAGAGAGGCACAGATCCGCGCGATTTTCGAGAAGCAACCCTTCGGTGAGCTCGAACGCCTCGTCACGCAAAAGCTGTTGGACGTGGTCAAGAGAGTCGCGAAGGAAGAGCTGGAGAGTGAAAACTGGCTCCACCTGGTGGCCCGACTCACCCACCGCAGCTATGAAGACATGCGCGTCATCGTCCTGGAGTTCCTGGACACGGACATCTTCAACGTGTCAGTCGAGAACTGCGTTTCCTTCCTGGATCCGCTGATCGAATCCTGGGATATCGACCTCGCGAGCTTCGGTATGGAGATCGTGTTGAACAAGCGGCTGGCTCCCGGCTATTCCAAGAAATTCGAGTTCGTTGAAAGGGAGCCTGACCAGACTTTCGAGGAAGAGCCGGGGCTCAAGGAATTCCTTCGTGACCCCTCCCTGAGCAGCGGTGCCGCCCAGGAGGAAATCGAGTTCTTGAAGAAGCTGAGGTTCAAGGGAAAGCGGCCGACCTCGCTCTATTACTACCGGGAACTCCAGAACCTCAGGGACCCGCTTCATTTCTCTCGATCTCAGGTAGCCGAGCGCACTTCCCGCAGCCGGCGCTCCAGGTAGCGCCGCTCGGCGGCCTGGGTGACGAGGCGCAGCGCGCGCTCGTAGGCCTCCGCCGCCTCCGCTGGGCGGCCCAACCGGCGCAGGATGTCCGCCTTCGCGGCCGGCAGCAGGTGATATCCGTCCAGCTCGCCCCCCGCCTCGAGGGCCTCGATGAGGCGCAGGCCCCGGTCGAGCCGCTCCCCCATGGCCACCGCCGCCGCGTGGTTCAGCGCCACCACCGGCGAGGGATGGAGGCGCAGCAGGAGGGTGTACAGCGCCGCGATCTGCGGCCAGTCCGTGTCCTCCGGCCGGGCGGCCTGGGCGTGGAGGGCGGCGATGGCCGCCTGCAGGGCGTAGAAGCCGCCCCCGCCGCGCCGCAGGGCCTCCTCGGCCAGCGCCTGTCCCTCCTCGATCTGCGCGCGGTCCCACCGCGTCCGGTCCTGCTCGTCCAGTGTGACCAGGTCGCCCCGCTCGTCCAGGCGCGCCGTCCTGCGCGAGTCGTGGAGCAGCATGAGGGCCAGCAGCCCTGCCACCTCGCCCGCCGCGGGCAGCAGCGCGCGCAGCAGGCGCCCCAGGCGGACGGCCTCGCGGCACAGGTCGCGGCGGACGAGGGCGTCGCCCGACGTGGCCGCGTAACCCTCGTTGAAGACGAGGTAGACGACCCGGAGCACGCCGTCCAGCCGCTCCGCCAGGCGGTCGCTGCCCGGGACCTCGTAGGGGATGCGCGCGGCCCGGATCTTCCCCTTCGCGCGCACCAGGCGCTGGGCCATGGTGGCTGGCGACACCAGGAACGCGCGCGCGATCTC
>DAINRN010000094.1:0-7812 GCA_036741815.1 Acidobacteriota bacterium | reverse complement strand
CGACGCGGGTGAGGCGCTGGGTCATGGTGGAAAGAGGCACTAGGAAGGCGTGGGCGATGGCGGCGGTGCTGAGGCCGCCCAGGGCGCGCAGGGTGAGGGCCACCTGCGCCTCGAGGGCGAGGGCCGGGTGGCAGCAGGTGAAGATGAGGCGCATGAGGTCGTCCGTGAACGGCTCGTCCGCGGGCTCGGCGGGAGACGCGGCCTCCGGGGCGAGGTACGCGATCTGCGCCGCCCGCGCGGCCAGGCCCTTCTCGCGCCGCAGCTGGTCGATGGCCTTGTGCCGCGCGGTGGTGACGAGCCACGCGCGCGCGTTGTCGGGCACCCCGTCGCGCGGCCACTGCTGGAGCGCGGCGGCGAAGGCCTCCTGCAGCGCGTCCTCGGCCAGGTCGAAGTCGCCCAGCAGCCGGATGAGGGTCGCGAGGGCCCGTGGGCGCTCCTCGCGGTAGACGGCCTCGAAGTCCATGGCGCCGCCCGACAGTCTAATCCGCCGGGCGGCGCCGATCAGCCGTTCGAGCCGTTCAGCGGGCCGTCACTCCGGGGGCGGCGTGGGCATGATGGGCCGCACCTCGATCGAGCCCGTGCGCACCGCGGGGATGCCCGTGGCCAGCTTGATGGCCTCGTCGAGGTCCCTGGCCTCCACCATGTAGAAGCCGCCGAGCTGTTCGCGGGTCTCCGCGAAGGGCCCGTCGGTGGTCAGGGTCTTCCCGTTCTTGACCCGGACGGTGGTCGCCGTGGACACGGGCTGCAGGGCCTCGCCCGCGATGTAGTTGCCCTTCTTCTTGATGCCGTTCGTGTAGTCCATGTACTCCTGGTAGATCCTCCCCTGCTCTGCCTCCGACGCGCCCGCCCCGGCCTGCTCGTTCTCGTAGATCAGCAAAAGGTATTTCATGGCGCTCCTTTCGATTCGTTGCTGCGTTGGGCGCGCGGCGCGTCAGCGCGCCTTGCGCAGGAGGTGCGACGTCACCACGAGCACCGGCTTGGCCTCGGCGAGCTCGGTCCAGACGGTCCGGATCTCGTCGTCGCCCAGGAGCTCCAGCGTGGCCGAGTGCATGTGCCGGTCGCGGCGGGGGTCGATGTTGTTGCCTCCGTCGAACTCGAAGTCGAACCGCGACCCGCCCGCCGCCCGCGCGCGCATGCGCGGCTGGTTGCCCTCCACGCAGTAGTGCGTCAGCACGATGTCGGGCCCGTCGGCATGGTACACCGTGACCATCTCGTGGGGGCTGCCCGGGAAGACCGTCTCCACGAGGGCCGAGCCACCGGCCGTCAGCACATAGCGGGCGACGAGGTCGCCCTTCTTGACCATCTCGGCGTCCTCGGCGGCCACCCAGTCGCCGGCCAACGCCTTGAACCGATCGAAGGCCGGCGCGGCGGCCTTTGCCCCCGCAGCCGGGCCAGGTGCTGCGAGAGCTGCGGCGGTTGCGGACGCGGCCAGCGCCGCGACCATCAGGGTTCGTCCTGCGTTTCCAATCACTTCCGCTCCTCCTTCTGGACCTCGGGCGAGGCGCCCCATGCGCCTCCCGTCCCCTAGTCGAACGGGACGCCCCGAAATCGACAGCCGGAGGAGCGGAAAACCTGCGACCCTGCTGAACCCTACTGCGGGATCACGAACCGCGTGACGATCCCGGTGGTGCGATCGAAGACCCGCGTTGGCAGCGAGGCCTTGTCCACGAGGAACGCGACCGCCCCCACGCCGCACGGCCCCTTGTTGCCGAAGGTGACCCTGCCCGCGGCGTTGGTCGTGCCCGACACCGCCTTGTTCGTCCAGTAGTCGTCCAGGAACCGGCCCTGCACCTTGACGCCCGCCAGGGGCTCGCCGGCTTCGTCGGTGACGTCGACCTTGGCGCGCACCTCGTTGTAGGCCTCACCGCCGGGCGAGCAGCTCCCCGGGTCGTTGGGGTCCTGCACGAACGTGCCCCTCATGAGGATCCCGCTCGCGATCGTGCAGTCCGACACGCACGGGGTGGCCGGCGTCAGCCTCATCAACCGCATGCTGTTCCCGATCATGACCCGGGTCAGTATCTGTCCCGAGAAGTTCATGGGGCCGCCGGAGCCGATATCCGCCCCCGCGTAGGCCGGCGACAAGAGGCCCTTCAAGGGCTGGGCGAGGCCGTCCGGGCCGGGGGCGATGACGGCCGTGCTCTGAACCGTCGCGGTGACGTCGCGGGCCGCATTGATCGACCCCACGCCGTACGTGCTGAGCTGGCCCGTGCCCGCACCGGAAATCATCTGCCAGGTCCCTTCGTGGTGGAACCGGAACAGGTAGACGAGGTTCTGCGGTCCGGTGGACACCAGGAAGCGCGCCTGGTCGCCGGCGTCGTTGATGGCCGTCGCGTAGGAGCCGACCGCGAAGCCCTGCGGGGCGGGCGGCAGGAAGGAGACGCTACCCGGATCCTCCAGCCGATACCACGCGGAGGCGGTGGCCACCGAGCCCCCGGGGCTGATGGCCAGCGGCTGCTCGGCCGGGAAGCCCTGCGCGGACAGGTCCTGCATCCCGGTCGCTTCGGTCCACACGAAGGCCGCCCCGTTGATGAACGGCGTGTAGGACCAGCCGACCACCCGTCCCTGATCGTCGATCCCCGCGGCGTTCGAGATGGTCGTGCCTGGCAACACGCCCAGGTCGATGGCGACGTACGTGTTCCCGGTCGGCTTCCACACCACGGCGCGCGTGGTCGTGCCGGGAATGCCCGCAAGACCGGACACCCAACCCTGGTTGTTGATGCTGCTCGGGTGGATGCCCGACAGACCGGGCACTTCGGGCAGCACGATCCGTTGGCCGCCCCGCCACACCACGGTGTCCTCGGGCGGCAGGCAGAAGGGACCACAGCCCGTATCGGTAAACGAGGTCCCCACCACGTCTCCCGCGTCGTTCATCGCGGCCCCGGTGGCGGCGGTGGCCACGAAATCGGCCACGTACACGGCGGCCACGGCCCCAGACCCCGGATCGCGGTCGGACCCGACCGCGGCCGGCGCGCCCGCCATCGCGAGCACCGACACCAGAAGTACAGCAACGGTCCAACGGATCGTACGCATCAGACTCCTCCGTTCCCAGGGTGGTACTCGTCGTGATGCAAGGCCCGTGCCGTCGCCGGAAGCGCCGGCGTGGGTATTTCGGGGGGTGGCCGCAAGACATTCGCGCGGCGACGGGGCGGGGCCGCACATCCTGCGTGGGACCGATGACGACGGTGTAGTGGCCGGGCCCCCGGTCGAATACCGGGAGCCCGGCGAGTCAGGCGTGCGCCGGCGCCGTATGGTGGAGACCGGCCGTCAGCTCGCGATGATGATGATCACCACGATGACGACCACCGCGGCGATGATCCAGATCCACTGTTTCTGGGTCATGCCGGCCACTGGGTCGCTCTGAAGCGCCGCGGCGCGCGTGGCCAGGTCCTGGAGCTCCGCGTCGCTCAGCGTGGGAAGGGCTCCGCGCACGCGGGCCTCGCTCACACCCACCGCCTCGAGCGCCGCGCTGCCCTGCGGGGAGACCAGGATCGCGTCCACGGTGGCGAGGTTCCGTGCCCGCTCGGCGTTGGCTTCGCCGAGCCGCGCCTGAGCGACGTCAGGGGTGACCAGATGGTTCCCGGTGCCAGCCAGACGCTCCTCGGCTCCAACCTGGACCGCGGTCAGGACCGCCGCGGCCGCGAGCGCGACAAGGATCCTCTTCATGAGTCCTCCCCATTTCGAGCCCCCGAAGCGGGAGCCCTCAAAACCACAGTAGCACCGCCCCCGGAGGTCACCCGGTGACACGGGGCACGTTAGGATCGCGTAGAGTCGGGCGCGTGGACGCGGAATTGGTCCCGGCGCCGGGCCCGCTACCCCGCCTCGATCGGGGCCTGCTCGTCACGCTGCCGGCGATCAAGCTCGCCATCCATGCGGCTCTCTCCGGCCGCTACGGCTACTTCCGCGACGAGCTCTATTTCCTGGACTGCGGCCGGCATCTGGACTGGGGATACGTCGATCACGCCCCGATGATCGGCCCCGTGGCCCGCCTCGCTCTCCTTCTCGGCGGCTCGCTCCACGTCCTGCGCCTGATCCCCGCGGTGGCCGGGGCCGTGCTCGTGGGACTCACGATGGTCCTGGCCCGCGAGCTGGGAGGCGGCCGCTTCGCGCAGGGCCTTGCCGGGCTGGCCGTGATCGCCGCGCCCATCTACCTGGGGACCGACAGCCTGATGACCATGAACGCATTCGAGCCGCTCTTCTGGATGGGCTGCATGTGGGCGCTGGTCCGGATCGTCCGGGGCGGCGACCCACGGCTGTGGCTCGTATTCGGCGTCCTGGCCGGCCTGGGCCTCATGAACAAGCACTCGACGGTGTTCTTCGGCCTGTCCGTGGCCGCGGCCCTGCTGCTCGCGCCGGAGCGAAAGCACCTGCGCACGCCCTGGCCGTGGATCGGCGCGGGCCTGGCCCTGCTGCTCTTCCTGCCCAACCTCGCCTGGCAGGTCCGGCACGACTTCCCCACCGTCGAGGACCTGCGCAACGTGGCCCGCAGCGGGAAGAACGTGACGCTGGGGCCGGTGGACTTCATCTTGCAGCAGGTGGTCATCCTCCATCCCGTGCTGCTCCCGCTTTGGCTCGGCGGCCTCGTCTGGCTCTTCCGCGGCCGCGGCGGGCGGTTCCGTGTCCTCGGCTGGACCTACGTGGTCTTCTTCGCGGTCCTCTTCGCCCTCGAGGCCAAGAACTACTACCTGGCGCCCGTCTACCCGATGCTGTTCGCGGCGGGCGCGGTCGGACTGGAGGCGGGCCTCGCTCGCTGGCCGGCGACGCGCGGCAGGCCCTGGCCGAAGGCGGCAGTTGTGGCCGTGATCGTGGTCGCCGGCCTCGTCATGGCCCCGCTCGCGCTGCCCTTGCTCTCGCCCGAGGGGTACGTGGCCTACGAGAAGGCCATCGGCTTCAGCCCACCGAAGACGGAGGTGGCCCACCGCGGCCCGCTCCCCCAGATCTTCGGCGACCAGTTCGGGTGGGAGGAGCTGGTGGCGGAGGTCGCGCGGATCTACCAGGCCCTGCCCGCCGAGGAGCGCGCGCGGACCGGGATCTTCGCCAACAACTACGGCGAGGCCGGCGCGGTCGCGCTCTTCGGGCCGGGGTACGGCCTGCCCCGGCCCATCAGCGCGCACCAGACCTACTTCTTCTGGGGGCCGGGCGACTTCCACGGCGACGCGCTCATCGTGCTCCAGGACGACCGCGAGAGCCTGGAGCGCATCTGCGCGTCGGTCGAGCAGGCCGGGGAGCACCATCATCCCTGGGGCATGGCGGAGGAGAACAACCCGATCTTCGTCTGCCGCGGCCTCAAGGTACCGCTCCAGACCCTGTGGCCGGGGTTCAAGAAATGGAACTGAAGCCGGCCGGCCGCGGCGAGCCCGCGCGTCTCCTGATCTTCGCGCTGGCCTTCACGTTCCTCTGCCACGGCGCGGCCATGCTGGGCATGGTCCTGTTCCTGCTGCCCGGCATGCCGGGCGGCGGTGTGGCGGACGTCGCGGCTCGCGCGGCCTACGTGGCCGGCCACCCCTGGCAATGGCGCCTGGGCTGGCTGGGCTGGCAGCTCACCGCCCTGTCGGACCTGCTGCTCGGCATTGCCCTCGTGCGGACGCCCTGGATACCGCGCGTCCCGGCCTGGCTCACGCTCCTCGTCACGCTCGCCGCCCTGGTGCCGGACCAGGGTGGACAGGCCCTGTGGGTCACGATCGGCGTGGACCTCGCGCGTGAAGCGGTACGCAGCGGGAACGCGGCCGCCTACCTCCGCTTCGAGACGGAGATCTTCCCCGTGATCGCCGGCTGGGGCGCCACGCTCTATACCGTGGGCGCGCTTGGCTGGACCTGGTGCTTCGCGGCCGCGGGCGTCTGGAGCCGGCGCCTGACCTGGCTCTCCGTCGCGGTATGGGGCATCTTCGCGATCGTGAGCCCCGCGTTGCTCTTGCCGGGATGGATGCGGGCGCCGGACGCGATCGTCTCCGCGGCCAACGCGGTCGGCTTTGTCCTCATGCAGGCCTGGTTCGCGCTCGTGGCCCTGCGCGTCCGGGCCCGCTGATCAGGACTTCTCCTTGAGCGCTGCCTCGAGCGCGGCCAGCCGGGGCTCGATCTCGCGGGGCTGCCGGCCGCGCAACAGGATCTCCGGATCCTTCAGGACATGGCCGGTCAGTATCGCCACTACCCGTTGGCCGGGAGCGATGACGCCTTCGCGCGCCAGCCGGCGCGCGCCAGCCACGCTGGCCGCGCTCGCGGGCTCGCAGCCGACGCCCGCCGCGTCCACCGCGCCTTTTGCCTCGAGGATCTCCGCGTCGGTCACCTCGGCCACGACGCCGTTCGTCTCGCGTATGGCCACGACCGCGCGCTCGTAGGACGCGGGGTCCCCGATCCGGATGGCCGTGGCCACGGTGTCCGCCTTCACCGCGTGCCGGCGCGCGAAGCCCTCGCGGAAGCTGCGCGCGAAGGGCGCGGCGCCGGCGGCCTGGACGGCGGCGAGGCGTGGCGCGCGGGAGATGAGGCCCAGGTCCCGGGCCTCGCGAAGGGCCTTCCCGAAGGCCGCGGTGTTGCCCAGGTTCCCCGCGGGCACGACGATCCACTCGGGCGGTTCCCATCCCAGCTGCTGGAGCGTCTCCAGCACGATCGTCTTCTGCCCCTCGATGCGGAACGGGTTGATCGAGTTCAGGAGGTACAGGCCCAGGCGCTGCTCCGCCTCGCGCACGAGCGCGAGGCAGGCGTCGAAGTCGCCGCGCACCAGGAGCGTCCGCGCGCCGTAGGCGATCGACTGCGCCAGCTTGCCCAGCGCCACCTGCCCGGCAGGCACCACGACCAGCGCGGGCAGGCCGGCGTGCGCCGCGTACGCGGCCATCGAGGCCGCGGTGTTGCCGGTCGAGGCGCAGGCCACGGCGGTGGCGCCGATGCGCGCGGCCTGCGTGACGCCGACCGTCATCCCGCGGTCCTTGAAGGACCCGGTGGGGTTCAGGCCTTCTTCCTTGAGGCGCAGCCATTCCAGGCCCGCCCAGCCCGAGACGGCCCGGCTCTCGACGAGCGGCGTGTTGCCTTCGGGACGGCTGACCGCCGCCGCCCCCGCGCTGGGCAGGACCAGCTCGGCGAACCGCCACACCCCGGAGCCGCCCGACGACCGGCGCGCGTCGAACAAGGCGCGCAACGCCGGGCCCGACGCCTGCGGCGCGCGGTGCCGCACCTCGAGCAGGCCGCCGCACGCACAGACCGCGCGCGCGTCGGTCTCGGAGAATTCGCGCAAGCACGCCGCGCAGACCTGCCACGACACAGGGGGAGACAAGCGGGGCGATTAGACCACGGCCGCCGTCTTTTGCGGGGGCCGGCCGCGGGTGTCAGAATCGCCAGCGGCACCGTGACCAGCGGGAGACATGGCGTCCGAACGCGACCCTGAGTCGCTGTTCTCCGACAAGACAGGGGCCCTCGATCCCGACGGGAGTACGACGGAGAGCTGAAGCGGACCCAGGCGCTCCTGGCTCCCTGAGGGCCCGCTCTTGCCTCGGGGGCTGTCGTTGCTAGACTGGAATGTGGCTGGACGATCCTTCAGGAGGCCCATGAGCGCACGATCTACAAAACACCAAATGGCGGCTCTGGCCGTCGTCCTGGCCGCGACCACGGCCTTCGGCGCCGACGCTCGCGGCCGCCTGGCCTACCCTCCGGCCCGGAAGGCCGCGGTCGTCGACGACTACAACGGCGTCAAGGTCGCCGACCCCTACCGCTGGCTGGAGAACGCGGACGACCCGGAGACGGTGGCCTGGGTGGACAAGGAGAACGCCCTCACGCGATCGCTCCTGGAGCGGCCGGAGCGCGAGACGATCAGGACGCGGCTGACGG
>DAINRN010000093.1:0-9789 GCA_036741815.1 Acidobacteriota bacterium | reverse complement strand
AAGCCCGGAGGCCGGGCGGCTTCCTGGCCGAGGGCCGCGCTTCGCACCAGGGACGCCGCCGCGAGCAGGAGGAGCACGACCGCGAGTCGGCGCAAGCGATCAGCCCGTCGGACCCGGCGGCTCGAGGTAGGGCGCCAGGCGGTGGGCCTCGTCGAAATGCCGGCGCGCCTCGGCGCGCGCCCCCCGCTTGCGCAGGGCGAGCCCGAGCTGGAAGTGCGCCGCGGCGTTCTCCGGAGCGAGGCGCACGGCCTCGCGGAAGCTGGCGACCGCCCCCGCGAGATCGCCCTTGTCCATCTTGCGGCGCCCCGCACTCAAGGCGAAGGCGGCGGCCTGGGCGTCGGCCTTCTTCTTGTTGAGCCGGTCCGCCTCGGCCAGCAACGCCGCGGCGGCGGGGTCGCGCTTCTGCTGGAGCGCCTGCCCCAGGCTGAGATGGGCCTCGGCGGACGCCGGCTGCCGGCGGATCGTCTCGCGGAACCCGGCGATGGCCTCGTCCAGACTCCCCTGCTGCTTCAGCACGGTGGCGCGCATGTAGTGGGCCTCGCCGTAGTCGGCCTTCTGCGCGATCGCGTCGTCGAAGGAGCGCAGCGCGTCGTCCGCACGGCCCGTCTGCCAGAGCACCACGCCGAGCGTGAAATGGGCCTCGGGCAGGGACGGGTCGAGGGCGATGGCCTTGCGCAGCTCGGTCTCCGCCTCCTGGAACTCGTCCTTCTGCTTCAGCGCCATGCCCAGGTTGTAGTGGTCGTCGGCGGTGCCCTCCGCGCCGGCCAGCAGCTCGCGGTAGACGCCGATCGCGCCGTCGAGATCCCCCTTCTGCATGAGCGCGCTGCCCAGGTTGTGGCGCGCGGCCGCGTGGTCGGGGTGCTCGGCGAGGAGCGCGCCCAGCACGGCCACCGCCTCCTCCGCCTCGCCCTTCTGCATGAGCGCGAGGCCGAGGCTGTTGCGCGCGTCCGCGAGGTCGGGCGCCAGCGCCACCGCGCGCCGCAGCTCGGCCACCGCGCCCTCGAAGTCGCCCATCTCCTGGAGCGTGACGCCGAGGTGGAGGCGGGCCACGGCCAGCGACGGGGCGAGCCTCACGGCCCGGCGCAGCTCGTCGAGGGCCGGCTTCGTCTCGCCCTTCCGCTTGAGCGTCAGGCCGAGGTAGTAGCGCGCCTCGGCGTGGCGCGGGCGGAGCCGCACCGCCTCCTTCAGCTCGCCGAGCGCGCCGTCGGCGTCGCCCGTCCACCAGAGCGTGGCGCCCAGGTGGTACCGCGCGTCGAAAAGGGCCGGGTTCGACGCGATCGCCTTGCGGAACTCGGCGACGGCCTCGTCGGTGCGGCCCTGCAGGCCGAGCACGAAGCCCAGCGCGTCGTGGGCCTCGGCGGATCCGGGCGCGGCCAAGAGCGCCTCCTCAAACTTGGCCTGGGCCGCGGCCCGGTCACCGGCGGCGAGGAGCGCCCGGCCTTCGGCGAGCGGACCAGGATCGGCGAGCGGCCGCGAAGCTCGCCCGTTCGAGGCTTGCGGATGGGCCTCCGCCGACGTGACCGTCCCGAGCAGCGCGATGCAGAAGAGCGGGGGGATGAACCAGAGCCGGACGCCGAGGGGCCGAGCCACGAGACCTGATCTTAGCGCGTTCCAATCCTTCCGCGCCTCGCGCTCGGCGCCACCGCCCCCTTTCAACTCGTCCCGGGACAAGTTGGCTCGAGCCTTATTGGATCGCCGCGCTTGCCGACGCGGCTACCGGCTCTCCGGGCGCCGCCCGTACCATGGATCCATGATCGAGACGCTCCTCCGTGAGCACCGCGCGCGCTGGACGCTCTATGCCGCCCTCTTACTCGCCTCGGCCACCTCGACCCTGCTCGTGGTGGCGCGCGTGCTCCACACCGGGCGCCTGACCTACGCCTTCCTCGTCTACAACCTGGCGCTTGCCTGGGTCCCCTTGGGCTTCGCTTTGGCCGCCGTGTCCTTCGACGGTTGCCGATCGAGGGCCGGGCGCGTGCTCGCCGCGGTCTGCGGGGGCGGGTGGCTGATCTTCTTCCCGAACGCGCCGTACATCATGACCGACCTCATGCACCTGCGCGTGAGCGGCAACCGGCTCTTCTGGGTCGACCTGACGGCGCTGCAGGCCTTCGCCTGGACCGGCCTGGCCGTGGGGTTCGTCTCCCTCGACCTCATCCAGCGGCTGGTGGCCCGGCGGGTCGGTCGCGTGATGTCGTGGCTGTTCGCCGGCGCGGTCCTGGCCGCCAGCGCCTTCGGCATCTACCTCGGACGCTTCCGCCGCTGGAACAGCTGGGACCTGCTACGCGCGCCGAGGGCGTTGCTGAGGGACGCCGCGGGCACGCTGCTCCCCTTTCCCAACCGTTCGGTGATCGCCCACTGCGTGGTGCTGGCGGCGTTCCTGTTCACGGCCTACGTGGTCGTGCAGAACCTGCGGCTGGGAGGCGGCATCACCGACGAGTGATGGCCTGCTCGTCCCGGGACAAGTAGGAGTTCAGCGGTCCTCGGCCATCGCCTGGATCCGCGCCCGCTCCGCGCGGGACTCGCGGATCGCGTGCTCGAGGGCGGCGTCGGAGAGCTGCGTCAGCTCCGCCGCCGCGCTCTTCACCTCGTCGTGCTCGACGGCGCGGGAGACCACCTCGGCCCGGGTCGGGCCCTGCTTCGTACCCAGGAACGGCTTCATCAGCAGGTACAGCACGTCGCGCAGCGGCATGTGCCGGACGAAGCGCCGCAACAGCCTGAAGGACTGCGCGGGATAGCGGAGGAGCTTGTAGAGGATCAGCCGCCGCAGCTCCTCGGAGCGGATGCGGTGGATCTCCTCGCCGGGCAGCACCGTGGGGTCGATCGACGAGCACTTGAAGTACTTGTACCAGTCGCTGGCGTCGTTCACGAGCCCTCGCTGGACGTACTCCTGCCAGAGAGGCGTGCCGCGGTAGACGCAGAGCCGGTTGAAGGCGAAGGTGTCCAGCCGCAGCCTGGAGGCGAAGCGGAACGTCTGCCGCATGTCCTCCTCGGTCTCGTCCGGGTTCCCCACCACGAAGAAACCATGGACGATCTCGATGCCCGCCCGCTTGGCATTGTCGACCGCGGCCTCGATCTCCTCGAGCGTCTGTTCCTTCTTGAGGCGGTCGAGGACCTTCTGGCTGCCGCTCTCGATCCCGAACATCAGGGTCCGGCAGCCGGCCTCCGCCATCATCGGGAAGAGCTGCATGCAGACGGAGTCCACCCGGCCTTCGCATCCCCATTGGATGGTGATCTTCTTCTCGATCAGCCCGCGGCAGATGGCCTCGATGCGCCGCGGCTGGAGCAGGAAGTGGTCGTCCACGAAGTAGACGGCGCCGTAGCCGTCCCTCTGGAGCTGCTCGAACTCCGCCACCACGTGCTCCGGGCTCCGCGAGCGCCACTTGCCCTCGTTGAAGATGGGGATGTCGCAGAAGACGCAGGGCCAGGGACATCCGCGCGACGTCTGCATGGTGGTGAAGCGTTCCAGGGAGAGCACGGCCGGCACGTCGAGGGGCATCGACTCCACGAAGTCGAGGTCCAGGCTCTCCCGGTCCGGGATCGGCCACTGGTCCAGGTCCCGGGTCAAGGGCCTGTTGTCGTTGTGACGGAGGCGGCCCTCCGCGTCCCGCCACGTCACGCCCAGGACCCCGGACGGGTCGGCCAGGTTCTGCAAGAGGTCCAGGACGAGCTGCTCGCCGTCGCCCCGGCAGACGAAGTCCACCTCGGGGCACTGTAGCTTGACGAGCTGGGGGTTGAGGCTGGCGAAGACACCGCCGACCGCGATCTTGACCCGCGGGTCCGCGGCGCGGATCTGGCGCGCCAGGACCTTGGCGTAGGGGTAGCTCGTGGTGGAGAGGAAGCTCAGACCGATGAGGTCCGGCCGCTGCCGCTCGATCTCGCGCACGATCACGTCGTCCGGGGTCGCGGGGTTGGCCTGGTCGAACATCACGCACTCGTGCCCCGACCGCTTGAGCACCGCCGACAGCGACATGATCCCGATGGGCGGGAAGCCCATGACCTGGACGCGCCCGTTCTTCCCACGCCGCTTGGAAGGGATCGCGTAGAACTGCGGGTCGCGGACGTGGACGAGGAAGACCTTCATGCCCGTTTGGGCAACCAGTCTACTCTCTTATCGGTTTGGCGCGGGCGAGCGCGCCAGGACTCGGCCAACTTGTCCCGGGACAAGTCGGCCGATGTTGACGCCCGCGCCTTTGGCCCGCCTCCTCCCCGGCGGCCCGTCCCGTCTCAGGCCGTGTGCACCTTCCCTACGGACCGGCCTTCCGCATGAGGACGCAGACCGGCTTCGGCACGGAAACCGGGCCCGACGCGTACGACAGCAGCCCCGTCGCCGCGTCGATGCGGTACACCCAGACGCTGTCCGAGTCCCGGTTGGCCACCACCAGGAACCGGCCGCTGGGATCGATCGCGAAGTGGCGCGGGTGCCGGCCGCCGGTCGCCTGGCGGCCCGCGAGCCGGAGCCGGCGCGACGGCCGCATGATCTCGAAGATGGCGATGTCGTCGGGGCCGCGGTTCGACGCGTACAGGAACCGGCCGTCCGGCGAGACCGCCACCTCGGCCGAGCTGTTCTTGCCCTGGTAGCCCGCCGCCAGCGTCGACATCGAATCGATCTGCACCATCGAGCCGTCGGTCGGATCGAACGCGAACGAGACCACGGTGCCGTTCAGCTCGTTCAGCACGAAGACCCCCTTGCCGTCGGGGTCGAACGCGAGGTGCCGTGGCCCGGCGCCCTTCTGCATCCCGACCTGGCGCGGAACGGGGCCGAGCGCGCCACGCTCGGCGTCGTAGGGATACACGAACACCTTGTCGAGCCCCAGGTCCGCCACCAGCGCCCAGCGGCTCGAGGGGTCCACGTGGATCGCGTGCGCGTGCGGTCCCGGGTCGCGCGGCGTCGGGTTCTCGCCGGTGTGCCGCACGAGCGCGGTCGCGCCTCCCAGCCGGCCGTCGGGCTGGACCGGGAGCACCGTGACCGAGCCGCCCCAGTAGTTCGCGACCAGCACGTGCTTGTCGCCCTTGTCGAGCGAGAGGTGGCACGGAGCGGGACCGGAGGAGCTGCTCCGGCTCAGCAGCGCGAGCGCGCCCGTGGCCGGATCCACCGAGAAGGACGTGACGCCGCCCGCCGGATCGGTCGCGGAGTTGCCCGTCTCGTTCACCGCGAACAGGCGCGTGCCGTCCTGGCTGAGCGCCAGGAACGACGGGCTCACGGTCTCGGTGGGCGGGCCGTCGGAAGTGACCTTGCCCGTGGCCGGGTCGAGCAGCAGCCGGTAGATGCCCTTGCTCTCGCCGTCGGTGTACGTGCCGACGTAGATGCGGATGGCGCCGGACGGCGCGGTCGGCACGGCCTTTTCGGACTTCGATGACCTGTCGGCCCTGGCGTCCGCGCGCGCCAACAGCAGGATCGGCAACAGGACCGGCAGCAGGAGTTTGCTCACGGCGCGCATGGAAGCACAATCCCGCCCGTGACTCCACCCCCCCTTGAAGCGCGCACCGGCCTGGACCCCTGGAACCGGGCCGACCTGCCGCCCCCGCCGGACACGCGCGGCCTTCGCCTGCTGGGCGTGGTCGGCCCCGGCGCCATCGTGCTGGGCGCGTCGATCGGCAGCGGCGAATGGCTGATCGGCCCGTCCGCGGTCGTGAAGTACGGGCTCTCGCTGCTGTGGGTGACGGCGCTGGCCGTCCTCTTCCAGACGATCTTCAACACCGAGCTCGTGCGCTACACGCTGTACACCGGCGAGCCCGCGTTCACCGGCTTCATGCGCACGCGGCCCGGCTCGCGCTTCTGGGCCTGGACCTACGCGGTCCTGTACTTCCTCCAGAACGGCTGGCCGGGCTGGGCGGGCGCGACCGCGGGCGCGGTCTTCTTCCTGGGGGCGGGCCGCGCGGCCACCGCCTCGGACGCGCGTCCGGTGTACCTCATCGGCGTGGGCGCGTACCTGCTGTGCGTGCTGATCCTGCTGCTGGGCGGGCGGCGGATCGAGCGCACGATGGAGATCCTGAACTGGACGCTCGTGCTCGGCATCCTGGGCATCCTGGCCGTGCTCTGCGTCGCCTTCGCGGAGCCGTCGCGCTTCGCTGCGGCCGCGGCGGGCTTCGCGGGGTTCGACACGGGCACGCGATCGTTCCGGCTGGTCCCTCCGGGCGCCGACTGGTTCCTGATCGGCGCGTTCGCGGCCTTCTCGGGCTGCGGCGGCGTCACCAACATCACGCTCTCGAACTGGGCGCGGGACAAGGGCTACGGGATGGGCAAGGTGGTGGGCTACATCCCCGCGCTGGTCGGCGGGCAGCGCGTGAAGCTGGCCCATACCGGCAGCGTGTTCGAGCCCGACGCGGGAGCGCTCGCGCGCTGGCGCGGCTGGTGGCGCATCGTGCGCGCGGACCAGTGGGGCATCTTCTTCCCGGGCGCCCTGCTGGGCATGGCGCTGCCGGCCATCCTCTACACGGCGATCATCCCGCGCGGCACCGAGCTGCGCGGGCTGGCCATCGCGTCGGAGCTGGCCCGCGCCCTGGCCGAGCGCGGCGGCCCGGCCATGGCGGTGCTTCTCGCCCTGGTCAGCGTGTGGATCCTGTTCAAGACGCAGCTCGACATCCTGGAGGCCACCGTCCGCTCGCTGACCGACATGTTGTGGAGCGCGAGCCCGTCGCTGCGGGGCTTCCGCGGAGGCGACGTGCGGGTCGTGTACTACGGCGTGCTGATCGTCGTGGTCGCGTGGGGCCTGATCGCGATCGGCTTCAGCCAGCCGATCGTGCTGCTGCAGGTGGCCGCGAACGTGGCGGGCTTCGTGATGGTCCTGGGCGCGCTCCACATCCTGCGCGTCAACACGACCCTGCTGCCGCCGGAGCTGCGGCCATCCCGCGCGCGCCAGGCCATGCTGGTCGCGACGGCCGTGTTCTACGGCTTCTTCGTCTGGCTCTGGTTGATGGGCGGCCTGACGCCCGATCCGCAGCGCGGGTTCCTGTTCGGGATGGCGCGCCGCCTGCACCTCATGTGACCCCGAGCGTCACTGCGTCCCGCGCCTCGCCAGCGTCCGCTTCAGCTCTTCGGTCCAGTTGAGGACGACCTTCAGGATGCCAACCTGGGATCCGCGGCGCAGCATCAGGAACCGCCCTTCGCGCGTGACGTCGTAGTTGGGTATCGAGATGCCCTGGCCGAAGTCGTATACGTCCTCGAACAGCGCCGTGGGTCTTCCCAGCGCCGGCTCCGCGCCCTTGCCGTCGAAGGCCACGGCCATGATCCGGCCGGCGCCGCCACGGTAGAAGACTTCCCCACCGCTCGGGCTCCAGCGTACCTGCACTCCGCCGCCTTCCGAGACCGGCCACGCGCGATCGAGCTCGGGATAGCGCCGCACGTAGATCTCCGGCTGGCCCGACTCGTTCGACTGGTAGGCGAGCCAGCGCCCGTCCGGGGACAGGTGCGGGCTGCCCTCGTACGCCGGCGTGGCCACGAGCGCCTTCGGCGGGAAGGCGCCGTCGACGGACATGAGATAGAGGTCGCCAGCCGTCTCTGGCCGGATGTGTATGGCGATGAAGGAACGGGCGTCGGGGCCGGCCGACGCCGCCGAGCTGCCGACGTCTCCGCCCGCGATGAAACCGGTCTTCCCGCTGCCGTCTGCGGCCACCCAGAACAGGCCGAAGCGCCGGAAGACGAGCCTCGACCCGTCGCTGGTCCACATCGGGAAGGCCGTGCCCGGGGCGCCAGGGAAGGCGGTGGCACGTGTGCCGCGCACCAGGTCGATGACCTCGATGGCGCTCCCGCCCGCCTCCACGGCAACTCGACGTCCGTCCGGTGAGATCCGCGGGTTTCCGTAGCTGCCCGGCGGGAGCGCGAGCGGCAGCTCGGAGCCGTCGCGGGCCACCGACACCAGCCGCTTGTCGTCGAAGCTGGCGGGGACGAACAGGAGGGTCCCGTTCGACGAGAGCTGAAACCCGACGCCCCCCGCGCGCAAGCGCACGACGCCCGGCGGGATGACGCGCACGGCCGGCCCGAGCGCCCTCGCCTGGACGGGGTCGAACGGCACCACCCATACGGCGCCTTCGCGTCCGAAGAGCAGGTGGCCCGTGGGCGACCAGACGGGGCTCATGGCCCCTTCGAGCACGACCGACCTCTGACCACCCGCCAAGGGGACGGCTTCGATGCGGCCCGTCGCAGGCGCACCCCTGAGGCAGGAGAACAGGACGGTCCGTCCTCCGGGGAGCACGAGCGGATCAGTGTGGAGGACTTCTTCCGGCGGAGCGAGCTTCGTCAACTCGCGCGCCTCGCCCCCGGCCGCCGGCACGCTCCAGAGGGACCCGCCCCGCGCGAAGACGATCTCGTCCCCACCCCAGGCGAGGGTCGCCCCCGTCACGAAGTCCGCGCCGCCGGCCAGGCCCACGGACCTGCCGTCGCTCAGAGAGATGCGCGTCAGGACCCTGCTGTTGCGAATCAACGCGACCTCCGAGCCGTCCGGAGAGAAGACGCCGGCGCCCGAGGTGTCGCCCGCGTCGATCGCTTCGGGCGTGTCGAGCCGGCGCACGAACAGGCGCCGCACGCCCTTCGTGAAGCCGACCATCGCGATCGCCTTTCCGTCGGGGGAGATGGCGATGCCGCCCTGTCGGCCCGCGACCGGCTCGACCTGCGGCGGGAACCCGACGTCGAGGTGCACGACCTCGAGAGGCGCAGGACGGACGGCCGGTTGACGCCAGATCGCCCAGTTCGCGAGGACGATCGCGGCTGCGCCCAGCGCCCACGGCAGCGCCCGTGCCATCCGCGTGCGAGGTGGGGGGATGGCGGTAGCAAGTGTCGCCGGGGCGAGTGCTGGCCGCTCGAGGGCGATGCGCGCCTCTCCGATGTCGCGGAGGCGCGTTCGGGGTCGCGGTCGAGGCAACGGCGCAGAACACCACGGACGCCGGACGGCGTGTCCGAAGGCAGCGCCCCCCAGTCGGGCTCCATCTTGAGCACGGCCGCCAGCGTGTCGCTAACCGTCTCCCCCGCAAACAGCGGCCGCCCCGTGAGCATCTCGAAGAGGACAACGCCCAGAGCCCAGATGTCCGCCCGCTTGTCCACGGGCCGGCCCCGCGCCTGCTCGGGGCTCATGTAGGCCGCGGTGCCCAGGATGAAGCCCGCGTGCGTGCCGGCATGCGTGATCGTGGGCGAATGCGACAGGTCGGGTGATGAGCCGGGCACGCCGCCGCCCGCGTACGCCTTGGCGAGGCCGAAGTCGAGGACCTTGACGCGACCATCGGGGGCAACCTTGACGTTCGCGGGCTTCAGGTCGCGGTGGACGATACCCTTCTCGTGGGCCTCCTCGAGGGCCTCCGCGATCTGCTGCGCGATCGCCATGGCCTCCGCCGCGGGGATCGCTCCGCGCTTCATGCGCTCCGCGAGCTCTTCGCCTTCGACGAGCTCCATGGCCAGGAAGTGGCCGGTCGATCCATCACCCAGGGCGGCGGTCTCGAACCCGTAGATGTGCGCGATGTTGGGATGGTTCAGCGAGGCCAACAGGTGCGCCTCGCGCGCGAAGCGGGCCAGGCGCTCGGCATCGCCAGCCAGCTCCGCCGGCAGCACCTTTACCGCTACCTCCCGGCCAAGGCGTGTGTCCGTCGCCCGATAGACCTCGCCCATGCCCCCCGCGCCGATGGGGGCGGTGATGCGGTACTGGGCCACGACGTGGCCGGCCGCCAGGGACAAGGTGGCACGCAGTTTACTGCAGCTCCAGACGGCGTACAGGTTCAGTCCTCGTCAGCCCTTGTCCTCGGTCGCCTGTGTGTTGAGAGCAAGTGATCGGTCCGGTCTGTTTTAACAAGTGAATTGTCCGCTTT
>DAINRN010000092.1:2440-9799 GCA_036741815.1 Acidobacteriota bacterium | reverse complement strand
ACAGTAGGCGCGTCATGTCGTTGGGAGTCAAGCGTTTTAGCGGTCCTAGCTCCCGGCGGTGCCTTTCGCCAGCAGCGGCGCGACCGCGCCCTTGACCGTTCCCACCTCGATCCCGTCCATGCGGCCCTCCGGCCCGCGCACGATCGTGACTCGCGGGCCCACCGGGGACCACACCTCGGGATCGGTGGGGCCGAAGAGCGCCACTGTCGGCGCGCCCCAGGCCGCCGCGAGGTGGGTGACGCCCGAGTCGTTCCCGACGTAGGCGGCGGCTTCGGCCAGGATCGCGCCCAGGAGGCGCGGGGCGAGGCCCCGAGCGGTCACGGCTCGGCCTCGCGTGCGCAGCACGCCGGCGGCCTCGGCGTCCGCCGGTCCTTCGATGAGCAGGAACGAATCGACACCGAGCGCGTCGAGCACGCGGGCGAAGCGGTCGGCGGGCCAGTTCTTGGACGGGGAGCCGCTGCCCGGGTGGACGGCGAGGAAGCGGTCCGGCAGATCCCGGCGCAGCGCCGCCACCTGGTCGCGCTCCGCGTGGGTGGGGGCGAGCGTGGGCGGCCCTTCGTCGCAGGGCACGCCGAGGGACGAGAGCGGGTGCGCCAGCCACACCGCGGCGTGGCCGGATCCCGCGGGCGGCAGGGGATCGTGGACGACGACCCGCGGGACGACGGCCCCGATGTTGCGCGCGAGGTCCGCGTCACGACTGAAGACCACGGCGGCTTCGAAGCCGCCGAGCGTTTCGCGCAGCGCGGCCGAGGCACCGGCATCCGTGAACAGCTCGGCGGTCCGTGCCGCCTCCCACGGCAGGAGCCGGCGGGCCTCGGCGGGCCCGGGCCCGACGAGCGCCGATCCCGGCTCGCGCGGCGCGAGCAGCGCGACCCGGTGGCCGGCTCGATGGAGGCAGGCCACCGCGCGGCGGAGGAGCAGGACGTCGCCGAGCGCGCCCGCGCGGACGAGGAGGACCTCCAGGGCTAGGGGACGTCCACCCGGGCGGTGGCCACGTTGCCCAGGAGGTCGGTGGCGCGGATGACCACGACGTGCGGCCCCGGGGGAGCGAGGTCCTTCAGCGCGACCTCGTAGGCCTCCTCCCTCTCGTCGTTGATCCCGTCGGTGGGGTAGACGTCCTGCCACGCTCCGCCGTCCACCGAGTACTCGGCCTTGCGGATGAGGCTGCTGTCGTCCCGGGCCACCGCCCGCACGCGCGGCGTGCTCCGGGTCTCGACCACGGCCGTCACCGTGGGCGGCGTGTTGTCCACGTCGAAGGCGTTGCTCTCCTTGTCGGCGGTGAGGGCCAGCCCTCCGGGGTTGGACGGCGAGTCCGTGGCCGTCACGCGGATCACGTACCGGCCGTTCGGGACCGTGCTCGTGTCCCAGGCCACCACCGCGTCGGTCAGCCCCTTGCGCAGGATGCGGAACCGCGTCTCGTCCGCGGCGCGGTAGTAGACGTCGTAGGCGAGGGTGTCGCCGTTGGGGTCGTCGGCCTTCCACGAGAAGGTCTGGATGCCCTTCTGGTAGAGCCTGCGGCTGTAGGTCATGGGCGGCGGCATCGAGGCCCGCTGGCTGGCCGCTCCCGGAGGCGGCTCCGGGCCCTGGCCGGGCTCGAGCCCCAGGATCTCCATCTCCCCCGTGATCGACAGCGGCTTCTGGAAGACCTCGCCCGGCGGATGCACCGTCACCGACTGGACCTGCGGGCGGAGGTTCCTCTGGAGGTACGCCGCGGAGATCGAGTCGAGTACGGGCGAGCTGCCATCCTTCCCCGCGAGCACGGCCTTCACCTGCAGGAACCGGGCGGACTCGCTGGTGACGGCCTCGCCGTCCTTGCGGGAATACGGGGCCGACCAGTCGGACCAGGTGCTGTCCGGCGTGCCGGTGTTCCCGCTGCGCGTGCGGACCTGCACCTCGGCTCCCACGGGCAGCGCGGCCTCCCACTGGAGGCGCCCCCAGCTCGAGACCGTGTCGGTGTCCTTGACCTTCGAGGTGAAGGTCCCGCTCGCCCCGGGGGACGCGGCCAGCTCCAAGACCTTGCCCGGGTTCGAGGTGGCGAGCAGGGTGGCGCCGCCCGAGCCGCGGAAGAGCGCCGTGACCTGCTGGGCGGGGAGCGCGGCGATCATGCTCCAGGTCCGGTCGTCGCGCAGGCGGTAGATCTTCCCCTTGTTGCCCGTCCCCACGAGCAGCCCGTCCTCGACGCGGACGAGCGCGTGGGGCGTCTCCTCCGCCGAGGACCAGAGCGTGTCCACCTCTCCCGAGGACAGCAGGCGCAGCACCGCGCTCCTGCTCCCGCCGGCAGCCCGCGCCGCTTCCGCAGGGCGAGGCGACGCGGTGGGCGCGGGGACGCCGGGGGGGACGATGGCGAAGCTCTCGGTCACGGTGACGCTGATGTCGCCGGTCGCAGTCGGCGCCGGAGGCAGGACCGTGGGCGGCCGCGCCGGCTCCTCCTTCTCCTTGCCGTCGATGACGGCGGCGTACAGGCTGCCGTCCGGGCCCACGTCCAGGCTCTTCACCTCCCGGTAGGCCGAGTCGTGGAGGACGAAGACCTTCCCCGCAGGGTCGATCCGGTAGAGGATGCCGCCGGGCGAGCTGCCCGCGTAGACGTTCCCCGACGGGTCCACGGCCAGGGCCGTGATGTGCGTCTCGGAGCTGGCCAGCAGCACCTCCGCCTTGCCGTCCTTGTCCACGCGCTGGATGCGTCCCTCGCTGCCCGTGGCCGCGAGCAGCCGGCCGGCGCGGTCGAAGGCGAGGGCCCAGATGTACTTGTCGCTCGGATCGAAGAAGGTCTCCGCCTTGCCCCCGGCGTCGATGGCGTACACCTTTCCGTCGGGCGAGGTGGCGGCGTAGAGCCGGCCATCGGGCCCGATGGCCAGGGCATGGACCTCGAGCTCGGCGGCGTCGAAGACGACGGTGGCGCCGCCGTCGTCCATGCGGAAGACCTTGCCGTCGTTGCCCGTGCCCGCATAGAGCCGGCCCTTGCCGTCACGGGCCAGGCACCACACGTACGGCGCGTCGGTATCGGGCAGCGCGCGCGTGGCGGGGGCCAGGCGGACGCGGCCCTCGGAGTCCACGGAGAGCCCCTCCGTCTCGCCATCGAGGAAGTCCTGCGCGCCCTCGAGCTTCCAGAACTGCGGCTGCGCCGCGGGGGCGGGCCGGGCCGCGGCCAGGAGGACCGCGGCCGCCAGGGCCAAGGCGAAAGACAGACGTGCGCCGCCTTCAGGGGCACGGCCGCTGCGGGGTCGCCTCACCGCTGGACGGTCAGGGTCAGGAGCCGCGATCCGGTGACCGCGTAATCCGTGGGCAGGTCGAAATCCCACACCGCGGCGGTACGGATGGGGATGACGTTGGGCGCCTCGTCCGACCCGCCCAGCACCGAGAGCACGGAGGGAGGCAGGGACTGGAGGTACTCGCCGCCCACGATCGCTCCCTCCTCGGCGCGCAGCAAGCGGGCGTAGACGTGGTTGTTCCGGCGCAGGCCGTTGATGGCTCGGATGAGCTGGTCCAGGTCCTTGGGCACGAAGGCCTGGCGCATCTCGCGCTGCTCCATGGCGGTGAGGGAGGCGGCGTCGGCGACGAGCAGGGAGTAGGTCCCGGCGGGCGCGCTCGCGGGCACGGACACCGGGATGGTCTGGATGCGGGTCTCGCCGCGGTAGTTCCGCAGCAGGACCTTCAGGGGCACCATGGTGCCCGCGCGCACGGGGCCGGACCTCTCGATCCAGGCCCGTTGCAGGGTGGCGCTCTGGTTGGTCTCGAACGACTGGACCTCCACGTCGATCTTCTCCACTCTGACCCGCTCGAAGTCGTTGTTCATGAGGTAGGCCACGGGGGCCGCCACCATGGCCGAGGCCTGGGTGGCGGGCTGCTCGTCGGTGAAGAAGTCTTCGATGCGGATGTCCGGACGTCCGGAAAGGGACAGGCGCGCGTCCAGGCGGATGCTGGAGGTGCCGAAGGTGCGCTCGTTGGCCTGGAGGACGGAGGCCAGCGACACGTAGGTCAGCACGGGGCTGAACAGCTCGTCCTCCACGATCCGGAACGAGAACCGCCGTTCCTGCCCGCGGCTGGTCGTGAGCCTGACGTCCACGGGGATCATGCGCGGCGGCTTGCCGATCCGGCCCGCGATGGCGGTGTTGCGGTCCTGCTCCACCGTGCCCACCGGCTCTCCGGCGGTGCTGATCTTCCAGGACTGGTACAGGCTCGGGAACACGGAGTAGACGTATGCCTTCTTCATGGGGAATTGCGTCGGCCCCAGGTTGTAGAAGGGATGGCCGAAGGCGTACACGCGGTCGCCGTCGATGTGGGTGACGGTTCCCGTGACCGAGAGGTCCATGTCCCCCTCGATCAGGGAGACCCCGATGGGGGAGCCCGGGGCCAGGTCGGGCAGCGGCCCGCTGGGCGCCGGTCCGCGCCCGGTGCCCATCACCGGCTTGAAGCCGAGGTCCGAGAAGACCTCCCGCGCCCACTCGAAGGTGGCGGGGTCGAAGCCGGAGAAGACCATGGGCAGCGACAGCGGAGCGAGCGAGGACCCCACGGGGAACCCCGTCCCTCCCCGCACCGAGCCGCGGTCCAGGAGCAGGGAGGGCGAGGGCCGGCGCAGGGCCGCCACGAGCGCCGCGCGGTCCAGCGGCATCGCGGGCCCGGCCGCGCCGAAGGCGGCGGGGAAGCGGGCCGAGGCCGCGCGGGGCGCGTCGGTGCGGGTCGCCTCGATCATCTCCCCGATGGGGGTGATCCCGCCGATGGTCTCCTTCGAGAACGGGAAGCCGTAGGCCACGGCGCCCACGAGCTTGCCTTCGATGAAGACCGGGCTGCCGCTCATCCCCGCGATGACGCCCGTCTTCTCCAGGGGGCCGCCGGTGAGCCGGGCCAGGATGATGCTCTGCTTGGGGGCCACGTTCTCCAGGACGCCGATGATCTCGACCTGGAACTCGTCGATCTTCGTGCCCTCGAATACGGTGCGACCCACGCCCACCATCCCGGGACGGACCTGGTCCAGGGGGAGGATCTCCTGGGCGGGAACGGCGGGAGCAGCGAGCGCCAGGAACAAGACGGCGAAACAGAGCGGCGAGCGCATGCACCATAGTAAGAGCGCGCGAGGTGAGAATCAATATCGGCGCCCCGCTCCGCGCCGGACGGCCGCGCGAGGCGTGATAACATCCGGACTTTGCCCCCGGGAGGGGATTTCATGGCTACGGTCGTGACCGAGACCAGGCGCGCGGCAGCGATCCCCGCGTGCCTCTTCGCGTGGCTGCTGCCGGGAGCGGGTCACCTCTACCTCAGGCGGCCGGCGAAAGGCCTCGTCTTCCTCGGCGCCATCGGCGCCCTGTTTGCGCTGGGCGTGGCCATGGACGCCCGCCTCCAGATGTCGCTCGGGCTCGACGACATCCTGGCCTCGCTCTTCAGCCTGGCCCAGATGGCGATCGGTGTTCCCTACTTCGCGGCCCGCGCCATGGGATTCGAGGCCGGCCAGGTCACCTCGGTGACCCACGAGTACGGCAACACCTTCACCGCGGTGGGCGGCCTGCTCAACATCCTCGTGATCCTGGACGCCTACGACACCGCGGTCGGCCGCAAGCCGTGATGGCCAGCCACCTCGTCGTCCTCTTGATCTTCTCCGCCCTCGTCTCCGGCGTGTTCGCCATGCTTCTCCGCGACGACGCCCGCAGCCGGCTGCGGTTCGCGGCCATGGCCTTCGGCGCCTTCGTGCTGTCCGCCGTGGTCGTGGGCTGGATCATGCATCCGTTCCCCAGCTAGTGTCGCGGGCGCTGCGGCTCTGGGGTCCGGTCGCGGCCTGGATGGCGCTCATCTTTGCGGTGTCGTCGCGCCCCCTGCCGGTCTACGTGGCCGTCCTGCCCGACTGGTCCACGCACGCCGGCGCGTTCGCGGTACTGTCGGTCCTGGCGTGCCGCGCCCTCGGCGGAGGGCTCGGCCTGCCGGTGTCGAGGAGGGATGTGCTCCTGGCGGTCGTGCTCTCCACGGTCTACGGCGTCAGCGACGAATTCCACCAGTCGTTCGTCCCCGGCCGGGATGCCACTGCCTGGGACGTCTTGAAGGACGCGGTCGGCGCGCTGATCGGCGTGTGGCTGTACCGGCGCGTGGTCGTCCCACGCTTCGGCCTTCACCAGAGGGAGGCGTTCCGCGGATGAGGCAGCTTCGCATCGCCGTGATCCCGGGCGACGGCATCGGCGTGGACGTCACGGCGGAGGCGGTCAAGGTCCTCGAGGCCGTGGCCGCCGCCTCCGGCGCCGCCGTCAAGATGACCTCCTACGACTGGGGCGCCGACCGTTACCTGAAGACGGGCGTGAGCCTGCCCAAGGACGCGCTGCCCGAGCTGCAGGAGAACTACGACGCGATCCTCCTGGGCGCGATGGGCGATCCGCGGGTCCCCGACAACGCCCACGCGGCCGACATCCTGCTGGGCCTGCGGTTCCGCCTCGACCTCTACGTCAACTACCGGCCCGTCCGCCTCTTCAACGAGAAGCTGTGCCCGCTCAAGGGCCGGCGCCCGGAGGACGTGGACTTCGTGGTCTTCCGCGAGAACACCGAGGGCCTCTACGTGATGATGGGCGGCAACTTCAAGAAGGGGACCGACGACGAGGTGGCCACCGAGGTGGACGTCAACACCCGCAAGGGCGTCGAGCGGATCGTGCGCCACGCCTTCGCGTTCGCCCAGGCCACGGGCCGCAAGCGCGTGACCATGGCCGACAAGTCCAACGTGCTCATCCACGCCCACGATCTGTGGCAGCGAGTCTTCAAGGCGGTGGCCGCCGACTACCCGGCCATCGAGTCCAACCATCTCTACGTGGACAACCTGACGCTGCAGATGGTCCGCAACCCGGCGCAGTTCCAGGTCATCGTGACCAGCAACATGTTCGGGGACATCGTCACGGACCTGGGGGCGGCGTTGCAGGGCGGGCTGGGGATGGCCGCCTCGGGCAACATCCACCCCGGGCGCCTCTCGCTCTTCGAGCCGGTGCACGGCTCGTCGCCCCGCCACGCGGGTAGGAACGACGCGAACCCCATGGGCGCCATCCTGACTGCCGGCCTCATGCTCGAGCACCTGGGCTGGACGGAGGAGGCGCAGCGCATCGAATCGGCCGTGCGCTGGGCCGTGGACAACGACCGCACGACACCGGACATCGGCGGCCGCATCGGGACGCGCGAGGTCGGGGACGTGATCGCGGGCAGGCTGAAGGGCTGATCCTAGGGACGCGCGGTCGCGCGCTCCCTCGGCCGGACGATCGCGGGCCTTCGCGGGCTGGGTGCGGCGCAGGATCTCGCAGGGCTCAGGCGCGCGCGATTTTGCGGCACTCGCCTCGCGGGGCCGGCCTCGCGATCGCGCCGCCCGGCGCCACGGTCGCCCCGCGCGACCCGCGCTGCAAC
>DAINRN010000092.1:741-2430 GCA_036741815.1 Acidobacteriota bacterium | reverse complement strand
CTGCAACCACGTGGCGCGCGACCAGTGCCGGTCGCTTCCTGCCGGGTTCTGAAAAATACTCTCGGACGTCGATAGTTTCGGACCTCACTTTTCGCGGTACGCGTGGGATGTCGCAACTGCGCCTCGCCATGGAGGCCGTCCATGGACCTTCCTTGCCTCTCTGGCGTCCGTTCTCGGCTGCTCCTGCTTTCGCCCCCGGAACCCTCGCCCGCGTCGGTTCTCGGCCGACGCAGGCCCATCCGGCGCGCGAAAAAACACCCGTGATACACAGGGCCCATGAGAACCAACATCCTCTCGACCGCGATCGCTTTGTCGGACCAGGACCTCCTCTCCCGCATCGGTTCGCTCGCAAGCGAGGAGCGCGAGGCCACGGCCCAACTCGTCGCTCACCTGGCCGCTCTGGAGCTGCGCCCATCGCTCTATGCCGCGCAAGGCTACGGGTCCCTCTTCGACTACTGCACCCGGGCCCTCGGTCTCTCCGAGGACGCCGCCTGCAGCCGCACGAGTGCGGCGCGAACGTGCCGCCGCTTCCCGGCCATCGTCGAGGACCTCGCCTCAGGCACCCTGAGCCTGACGTCGGTGCGGCTCCTGGCCCCACACCTCACCGCGGAAAACCATGAGGTTGTCCTGGCCAGGCCCAGGAACAAGGCGCGCGGCGAGATCCAAGCCCTGGTGGCCGAGCTGGCTCCCCGGCCGGATGTCCCGGCCTCGGTACGGAAGCTGCCCGAACGCGAGATCGAGAAGGGGCAGGGCTTGGGACCTCTTCCGAGCTCCTCTGCGGACGAACCGGTCAGCGCTCTTCAGGGCACGTCGGCTTCGGTGCAGGCGGGCGAGGACGCCGCCTCCGAGGAACAATTGTCGGCTTCCACGAGCCCCCGCCCTACCGCTCCCGCGGCCGTAGAGGTACTGTCCCCGCGGCGGTACCGGGTCCAGTTCACGATCGGCCAGGAGGCTCACGACCAGCTCCAGCGCGTCCAGGCGTTGCTCCGCCGCGAGATCCCGAACGGCGATCCCGGCGTCATCTTTGAGCGAGCCTTGGCCCTTCTCGCCCGGGAAGTGGAGAAGGCCAAGCTCGGCCGGCCTTCGAAGCCCCCGCGGCGGCTTCGTGCCAACACTGGCCCGGGCGGCGCTTACGAAACGCGTATCCGTTTCGAAACGGATGAGGGCGTGGGGCATGAGCGACGGTCCTCGCGCTACATCCCGAGAGCGGTCAAACGTGCGGTGTGGTACCGCGACCGAGGGCTGTGCGCTCTCGTGTCCGAGAGCGGACGCCGGTGCGCGGAGCGCAACTTCCTCGAGCTGCATCACATCCAGCGGTACGCTCTGGACGGCCCGGCCACCGTCGAGAACATCTCTCTGCGTTGCCGCAGGCACAACCAGTACGAGGCCGAGATCGTCTTCGGGCCTCGCGAACCATCGGTGGTGAGGGAAGCCCGAGAGGGATATTGGAGTGGCTCGGAGATGGCCTGACGATCGGAGGAAGACGACTAGAGAGATCCAGCGAGCGAGGAGGCCCAGGCGTCGATGGAGACCCTTGATGCTCGCGCTCGTAGGCGTGCGCGCCGCCGACCTGCCCCGCTCCATTGAGGGCGTGAGTCATCGCACGGCATCACCCAGGCAGCGACCCACCGGGCGTCGTGGTGCGTGGCACGCACGCGTACGACGAGCTGGTTGCGTCCCACAGACTTC
>DAINRN010000092.1:0-731 GCA_036741815.1 Acidobacteriota bacterium | reverse complement strand
GATGCGCCCATGGAGCCCAGCGAGACGGTCTCCCTCACGCCCGGGAAGCGCGTCCTCTTCCTCACCAAGGACCCCGAGCTGATCCGCCGGCAGATGCGGGGCGAGCTCGACCTGCGCATGGAAGACCTGCGCGCCTCCGACCTCATGGACGACATCAACACCGACGCCATGGCCCCGGCCTGGGCCTGCTTCGACTACCGTCCCGAGGACATCGCCAAGAACGCGTACGCGGGGATCACGGTGAAGGGGGAGCGGCTGTTCCCCGAGCGGTCGCTCATGGACGGCGGGTTCGAGGTCATCGTGTCCGGCCAGCGCAAGGGCGTGGGGTCGTCGCGCGAGGCCGCGGTCCAGGCCGAGAAGTGGTCGGGGATACGGATCGCCATCGCCGCCTCCTTCGCGCCCATCCATGCCCGCAACAACATCAGCCAGGGCGTGCTCATGGGGGACCACGCCCTGCTGCGCCGCCTGCAGGCGGGCGAAAGCGTGCCGCTTTCGGAGCTGACGCGCGATTACGACGTCATCACGAAGATGGTCGTCGAGCACGGCGGCCTGTTCCCGTTCACCAAGGCCTACGCCGCCGGGAAGGTGCGGCTGCCGAAGCCGGACACGGCGCCGCGTCCCATGACCATGGCCGAGAAGATCCTGGCCGCGCACGTCGTGGGGGCGGAGGGCCCCGTCCACGTCAAGCCCGGCGACGCGCTGTGCGTACGCGTGGACGGCGGGTACTCCCA
>DAINRN010000091.1:0-9802 GCA_036741815.1 Acidobacteriota bacterium | reverse complement strand
CCGGCTGCGCACGGTCTTGACCTTCCGGCTCCGGCTGCCGTGGGGCGCCCGGATCACGACCATGGCGATGCTGGCGGCCAGCACGGCGGCCCGGGCGTAGGAGGGATTCACGGCGTGCGAATATACTCCACACATGGTTCGTCTCGGCGTCAACATCGATCACATCGCCACCATCCGCCAGGCGCGGCGCGCGCTCGAGCCGGATCCCGTGCACGCGGCGGTGCTGGCCGAGCTCGGCGGCGCGGACGGGATCACCGTGCACCTGCGCGGCGACCGGCGGCACATCCAGGACCGCGACGTGGAGATCCTGCGCCAGGTCGTCAAGATACGCCTCAACGTGGAGATGGCGTCCACTCAGGAGATGATCCGGATCGCCCTCACCGTGAAGCCCGACCAGGTGACGCTGGTGCCGGAGCGACGCGAGGAGCTGACGACGGAGGGCGGGCTGGACGTGGTCCTCAACAGCACGCAGCTCAAGCCGGTGGTCAAGACCCTCCAGGAAGGCGGGGTATCCGTGAGCATGTTCGTGGACCCCGACCTGGAGCAGGTCAAGGAGAGCCACCGGATCGACGCGCGCGCGGTGGAGATCAACACCGCCGCGTACTCCGACGCCCGCGACGAGCGCTCGCGCGAGACCGCCTTGCGGAAGGTGGTGGACGCGGCGCGCCTGGGGAGGAAGCTGAGCCTGGCCGTGCACGCCGGCCACGGCCTCACCTACGCCAACGTGGGAGCGGTCGCGGCCGTGCCGGAGATCACGGAGCTGAACATCGGGCACAACATCGTGGCGCGCGCGGCGCTGGTCGGGATGGAAAGGGCCGTGCGGGAGATGGTGGAGGCAATCCGCAACGTACGGCACTGAAGACCGGCACAAAAGGACGGGACCGGAACCGACCGGCTGGAACCCTTCGACAAGGTTGGCGGTTTCGACCCCTCGCGTTGACCGTTGCCTGTACTGCCCTTATCCTCGGGGTCGAAACCGCCAATGATAGAAGCCTACGGCCAGACCGACGTCGGGCGGCGGCGGAAGCTCAACGAAGACAGCTTCGTGGTGGACGCCGAGGCGAGCCTCTACGCCGTCTGCGACGGGATGGGGGGGCACAACGCCGGCGAGGTGGCCTCGCGGATGGCCATAGAGGCCCTCGAGTCTTTCATCCAGAAGTCCCACAGGGAGAAGGAGATCACCTGGCCCTACGGCCTGGAGACCGAGCTGTCCTTCGACGGCAACCGGCTCAAGACCGCCATCAAGCTGGCCAACAAGAGGGTTTACAAGGCGGCCGACAACCGTGAGGACTACACGGGCATGGGCACCACCGCGGTGGCGGCCCTCGTCACCGACAACGTGGCCACGATCGGGTCGGCCGGCGACAGCCGCTGCTACCTCTTCCGGGCCGGCACCCTCACGCAGCTCACCCGCGACGACTCGTGGGTCTCCGCGGCCTGGACCGAGGGCATCCTGACCAGCGACGAGATCGACAAGCACCCGCTCCGCAACGTCATCACCAAGGCCGTGGGGGCGAAGGACAGCATCGAGATCGACGTCGTGGAGCACCCGCTGGTCCCCGGCGACGTGATCATGCTCTGCTCGGACGGCCTGCACGCGATGATGAACGACGAAGCCATCCTGGGCGTGGTCACGCCCTTCCCGGACACGCTGGAGCAGGCCGCGGCCCAGCTCATCGACGCCGCCAACGAGGCCGGCGGCAAGGACAACGTCTCCGTCGTCCTGGTGCGGTACACGGAGTAGCTGCCGCCGTTCGATGCCCAACTTCGGGCGCTACGAGGTCCTCGACAAGCTCGGCGAAGGGGCGATGGGCGTCGTGTACCGCGCCCGCGACACCGCCCTGGGCCGCGTGGTGGCCCTGAAGATGCTGTCCCAGGAGCTGGGGGCCGAGGAGGAGCTGCACCAGCGCTTCCTGCGCGAGGCCGAGGCCGTGGGGCTGCTCAGCCATCCCAACATCGTCACCGTCTACGACATGGGGGAGGCGGCGGGGCAGCTCTACATGTCCATGGAGCTGCTCGAGGGCGAGGACCTCCGCTTCCTCATCGAGAAGCGCGTGCCCATCGCCGTGGCCGACCGCGTGCGCATCCTCATCCAGATCTGCGAGGGGGTGGAGTACGCGCACTCCAAGGGGGTCGTGCACCGCGACATCAAGCCCGCCAACATCCTGGTCACGACCTCGGCGCGGGTGAAGATCCTGGACTTCGGCCTGGCCCGCGTCATCACCCGGGCGGCCATCACCCGCCGGGGCGTGATCCTGGGCACGCCGGATTACATGTCGCCCGAGCAGGCCATGGGCAAGCCCGTGGACCGGCGCAGCGACGTCTTCTCCGCGGGGTCCGTCTTCTACGAGTTCCTGACCATGGAGAGGCCGTTCAAGGCCAAGACCCTGCACGGGGTCCTGTACCAGATCGTCTCCGAGGAGCCGGACTCGATCCTGACCCTGGTCCCCGAGGTGCCGATGCGGCTGGCCGCGGTCGTGCACCGCATGCTCCACAAGAGCCCGGACAAGCGGTACGCCACGCTGGGGGACGTGCGGAGCGACCTGCTGGAGATCCACGCCTCGTTGCGGCGGTCGCGGTCGCACTCGGCGGGGCCGCGGCCGGTGCCGACGGGGAGCGATGCCGTGCGCGTCCGGGTCCGGGAGCACGTGACGCAGGGGCGCGCGCACTTCGAGGCGGGGCGGCTCAACAAGGCCATCGCGGAGATGGAGAACGCGGCGTCCCTGGACCCGGAGTGCGACGAGGCCCTGGACATCCTGTGGCGGGCGGGGCAGCGGCTGCGGGGGGCGCCGCCCGAGCGGCTCCCGCCCGGCCCCGAGACCGAGCGCCGCGTGGCCGCGCTCCTGGCCCAGGCCGCGCCGGACCGCCCCGAAGGCGAGGCCAGGCAGGCGCTGGCCGAGCTGGCCCTCATCGTCCCCGACGACCCGAGGGTCGCCGACCTCGTGCGCAGGAGGTCGGGGCACACCAGCCGCGATCGTTGACAGGCCCCCGCGGGGGGGCTAGATTGCCGCCTTAGGGAGACCCGCCATGGCGGCGACCCAAGTGGACCGCGAGAAGCGGGTGGGGCTGCACCTCACCCTGGACGTCGCCGGCCAGGACGCCGCCGGCGCGGCCTTCCACGAGACCTCGCGCACCCTCAACATCAGCGGCGGCGGCGTGCTGTTCGAGAGCCACCGCAACCTGTTGGTGGGCTCCCGGCTGACCCTGGCCATCCAGATCCCGGACTCGCTCCGCAAGCACTTCGGCAACCAGGCGGTCTACAACGTGAAGGCCGTCATCTGCCGCGTGGAGAGCTTCGAGGGCGAGCAGGCCCACCGCATCGGCGCACGCTTCCTGGGTGAGGCCAAATAGCTGGCCCGAGGCCCGATAACCGGAGCCCTCCGCTTCCCGGTGCTATAATCCCGCGGCTTTCAAAGACCCCCGCCGCCGTCATCTCCGGGGCCGTTCCGGCCGCGGTCGGCGACAGGGAAAATCGAAGGAGGTCGATATGAAGGAAGGAGACAATCGAGGTGAGCATGGCGTTGTCGCGTGATGAGGACAAACCCTGGAAGACGGACCTGGCCCGCAAGTCCGCCCAGCGGCGGGAGCAGGTTCTCCACGACGTAGAAGAGATCATCAAGAAGGCCCCCTCGTTCGAGGAGGCGCTCCGGCAGTCCGTGGAGCTCATGAAGAAGAAGTTCGCCCGGTACTCGGCCATCACGGCCTATGTCGCCGACGGCGAGGACCTGGCGGTGCACACCTCGCTCGACCGGCCGCAGGGACCCGACCGGGTCTGGTCCGGGGGCGGTCCGCTGGCCGAGGCCGCGCAGGGCCACGGGCCCACGGTCGTGTCCGACCTCTCTTCGGTGCCCGCATGGTCGGCGGTGGGACTCTCCTCCGGCAGCGCCATGGTGGCGCCGGTGCGCACGGACGCGGGGCTCTGGGCCATCCTCGAGGTCTGGAGCGACTTCCGCGACGCGTTCACGTCCCACGACGTGAAGCTCCTCGACCGCGTCAGCGGGGCCCTCGGGCGCAAGACCCCCGCGGCTTGAAGCTCGCCGGGATCCTCCCGCCGCTCGTCACCCCATTCCGGGAGGACGGCGGCGTGGACCTTCCGGCCTTCGAGTCCAACCTCGAGTCCTACGCCTCGTCCGACCTGGGGGGCTACCTCGTCCTCGGCAGCAACGGCGAGGCGGCGTCGTTGGAGGAGGAGGAGAAGCTCTCCCTCGTGCGCGCGGCGCGGCGCCTTGGCGGGTCGCGGCTGCTGCTGGTCGGGACCGGGCTCGAGGCCACGCGCTCCACCATCGCCTTCACCCGGCGCGTGGCCGACCTGGGGGCCGACGCCGCGCTCGTCCTCACTCCGCACTATTACAAGGCGCAGATGTCCTACGAGGCGCTCCGCCGACATTTCGAGAGTGTGGCGGACGCCTCGCCTATTCCAGTCTTGCTCTATTCCGTTCCTTCCTTTACTGGCCTTCCCTTTCCGCCGTCCCTGGCCCCTTCTCTCGCCGGTCATCCCAACATCGCCGGCATGAAGGAATCGAGCGGCGACATCGGCCTGCTGGGCCGGATCGTGTCTTCCGTGCCGGCGTCTTTCGCCGTGGCCTGCGGGTCGGCGCCGGTCGTCTATCCGGCCCTCTGCCTGGGGGCGGTGGCGGGGATCCTGGCCGTGGCCTGTTGCGCGCCGGGGCCCACGGCCGCCCTCTACCGGGCCTTCCAGGCGGGCGATCACGCCCGCGCGCGCCAGCTGCAGGCCGCGCTCACGCCGCTGGCGGCCGCCGTGACCGCCACGTGGGGCGTGGCCGGCCTCAAGGCCGCCATGGACGCCGCGCGTCTTCGCGGCGGCTTCGTCCGGGCGCCGCTCCTGCCGGTTCCCGCCCCGGCGCGCGAAGAGCTGTCGGCGGTCCTGGCTCAGGCGGTGAGCGCGGCGGGCTGACCTACCCGCGCACGCCCGTCACTCGCCCGCGGGCAGGGCCGCCTTCGCTTTCAGGTCCAGCTGCCACTTGTCGCCGAAGAACTCCTGCTCCTTCGTGGTGTAGAAGCGGCCGCTCAGCTGGCCGCCCTCGATCTTCAGGCCCTCCGCCTCGATCGCCCCCACGGTGGAGAAGCCGGCCTTCTTGAGCGTCTGGTGGCAGACCTGGGTGCCTATGATCTTGCCGCTCCTGGTCACGGTGATCGTGAGGGCGTCGCCCAGCTTGCCGAACATCGCCTGGGTGTCGGCCCCCATGGATCCCGAGGGCGCCTTCTCGGCCAATACGAGCGTGTAGGCCGGCTCGCCGTTCCAGGGGTCGTGGGGGACGACCAACGCGTGGTTGAGCTTGGCCGCCTTCCCGTTCCCCATGTAGGTGCCGCTGACCTCGCCGGCGAGGCGGAACCGGCGAAGGCGAGAACGGCGATCAGACTGGCGATGGGCTGTCGTGACATGGATGGCTTCCTCCTGGGGCCGGGAGACTACCGCCCGGGGGGCGCGGCGGTCAAGGTAAAGACGGCGCCGCCTGCACCGCCGTGACCGCCACCACGTCCACGATGTCCTCCACCGAGCATCCGCGCGACAGGTCATTGGCCGGCCGCCGCAGGCCCTGGAGGATGGGGCCCAGGGCGCGGGCGGAGGCCAGCCGCTCGACGAGCTTGTAGCCGATGTTGCCGGCGTCGAGGTCGGGGAAGATGAGGACGTTCGCGCGCCCGGCCACCGGGCTGCCCGGGGCCTTCGAGGCCGCGACCTCGGGCACGAGGGCGGCGTCGAGCTGCAGCTCGCCGTCGGCGGCCAGCTGGGGGGCCACTGCGGCCAGGATGCGCGCCGCCTCCGCCACCTTGCGCGACCGCGGATGGTCGGCGCTGCCCCTGGTCGAGAACGACAGCAGAGCCACCCGCGGCGGCACGGTCAGGAAGGACGCCGCGCTCGCGGCCGTGAGCACCGCGATCTCGGCCAGCTCCCGGGCCGAAGGGTCGGGATTCACCCCGCAGTCGGCGAAGACCAGCACCCCGCCGTCTCCCATCTCCGACCGCGGCGTCACCATCAGCATGAACGACGACAGGCGCGCCACGCCGTCGCGCGTGCCGATCCCGCGCAGTGCGGCCCGCAGCGTCTGGGCGGTCGTGGAGCGGGCCCCGGCGACCATGCCGTCGAAGCGGCCGGCCGAGACCTGCAGCGCTCCCCACAGCAGCGGATCGGCCACGTGCTCCCGCGCCTCGGGCTCGGAGACCCCGCGCCGGCGGACCTGGTCCAGGTAGGCTCGCTGGGCGAGGTCGACCTCGGGGCCTTCACGTGGCACGCCCGCGATGTCGACCGAACTCAAGTCCGTCCCCGTCTCGCCGGCCCGTTTCAAGACCTCGTCTCGCGGGCCAAGAAGCGTGATGCGCGCGATCCCTCGGGACGCCGCCAGCGCGGCGGCCTGGACCGTGCGGGGCTCCGTCCCTTCCGGCAGGACGATGTGCTTCCGGGCCTCCCGGGCCCGGGAAGCCAGCCGACCCAGGAAGTCCATGAAACGACGACGCTAGCACAGGCCCCGATGCGTTGACAGCCGCGAAGACCGTGTGATACGTTGAACGCTCCTCGCAACTGCTTGCGCCGCAGGGAGAACACCGCCATGAAGATTGTCGAGCGCCAGGTCGGTGACGTGGTCGTCCTCGATCTCCACGGTAAGATCCTGATCGGCGAGGGCGACGATGCCCTCCGGGACGCGGTCACGCGCGTCGTCGACAGCGGTAAGACCAAGATCCTGCTCAACCTCGCGGACGTGCCCTACGTGGACTCGGCGGGCCTCGGCGAGATCGTGCGGTGCTACACCACGGTGAGCCGCAAGGGCGGCCGGCTGAAGCTCGTGAACCTGACGAAGAAGATCCAGGACCTCCTGGCCATCACCAAGCTGCTCACCGTCTTCGAGTGCTACGACTCGGAGGACGAGGGCGTCCAGAGCTTCAAGTAGGGGACGCCAGCGCAGCGTAGCGACCCATCCCGGATCGTGGTGGACGTCGCGACGCCCGGTCCCGCCGCCTCCCCCGCATCCGCCATGAAGCTGGGGCCGGTCTTGGTTTCGCTGCGGCCCGAGCAGTGGACCAAGAACCTGGTCCTGTTCGCGGCCCTGGCCTTCTCCAAGCACCTGTTCGAGGCGGGCCCGCTGCTGCGCGCGTCGCTCGCTTTCGCGCTCTTCTGCGGACTCTCCGGCGCCGTCTACCTCTTGAACGACGTGGCCGACCGCGAGCGCGACCGGATGCACCCCCTGAAACGCCTGCGTCCGGTGGCCAGCGGCGCCCTGTCCCCGCGCACCGCCATCGGGCTGGCCGCGGTCATCGGGCTCGCCTGCCTGGCCCTGTCCTTCACGCTCGGCATTCGCTTCGCGGCCTGCGCGGTGCTCTACCTGGCCTTGAACCTCCTCTACTCCTTCTGGCTGAAGGAAGTGGTGATCGTCGATGTCCTGGCCATCAGCCTGGGCTTCGTGCTGCGCGCGGTTGCGGGGGCGATGGCCATCGAGGTCCTCATCAGCGAATGGCTGCTCATCTGCACGATCCTGCTCGCGCTCTTCCTGACGTTGTCCAAGCGGCGCCACGAGCTGACCACCTTGAGCGACTCCGCCGTGGGCCACCGGCCCACGCTCCAGGAGTACAGCCCGTACCTGCTGGACCAGATGATCGCAGTGGTCACGCCGTCGTGCGTCATGGCCTACGCCCTCTACACCCTGGCCCAGGAGACCCGGGAAAAGTTCCAGACCGACCGCCTGGCCTGGACCATCCCTTTCGTGCTCTACGGCATCTTCCGTTATCTTTACCTCGTGCACCGCAAGGAGAAGGGCGGCAGCCCCACCGACATGCTCCTGACGGACCGGCCGCTCCTCGTCGACATCTTCCTCTGGGCCCTGACCGTGGTCCTCATCGTCTACACGGCCAAAGGCCTGCCCGTGCCCCTGGGCCGGTGACCGTCCTGTGACCTTCGAGATCAAGTCCGGCGACGTCGACGTGGACGCCATCATGCGCATGATCCGCAAGCGCATCGAGGAGAAGAAGCAGGGGCTCTACACCGACGAGGAGATCCGGGAGATCGCCGAGCACCGGCTGGACGCCGTGCTCGACGCCCACGAGTTCAACAGCGACTTCATCGCCGACTTCCGCGCGCAGCAGGGGCGGTGGAACTACCACTTCGGCCCGGAGACGATCTACAGGAGCAGCCGCGGCGGGGTGGGAGGGATCCTGGAGACGGTGCGGCGGATCCTCCGCCCCGTCCAGAAGCTCTTCTGGAACCCCAACCCGATGATCGCCGCCCTCTCGCGGCAGTCGGACCTCAACACCTACTATGTCCACCTGCTGCACAACCTCGCGGTGGAGATCACCAAGCTCAACCTCGAGGTGCAGGACCTGAAGAACCGCAACCTCCAGCTCCAGGGGCGGCTCGAGTTCCAGGCCCGGCGCGAGAAGACGCTCGAGGAGATGGTGGTCTATCGCGACGACGCGGCCGCCAAGCCGGGCGGCGCGGGCGGGGGGGCGGGGGGGAACGAGCCCGCTTGAGGCTGGCCTTCGTGGTCCAGCGCTACGGCCTGGACATCGCGGGGGGCGCCGAGTACCACTGCCGCTTGGTGGCCGAGCACATGGCCCGCCACGCCCAGGTCGAGGTCCTCACCACCTGCGCCGCAGACTACCTGACCTGGGCCAACCATTACCCCGAGGGGCGCGAGGTCTTGAACGGCATCCCGGTCCACCGGTTCAAGGTCAAGCGGCCGCGGGACCCGGAGGCGTTCGCGGACTGGACGGACCGCGTGTTCCGCGCGTCACACGACCCGGCCGACGAGCTGCGCTGGCTGGAGGAGCAGGGGCCCTTCTCGCCGAGGCTCGTGCGCCACGTGGAGCGCCACCGCGACGACCACGACCTCTTCGTCTTCTTCTCGTACCGTTACTACCCGGCCTACCATGGCCTGGCCGCGGTGCGGGACAAGGCGCTGCTCGTCCCCACCTGCGAGGAGGACGGCGTCTACCGGCTCTCCATCTTCCCGCCGCTCTTCCGCATGCCGCGCGCCATCGTCTACAACAGCGTGGAGGAGAAGGCCTTGATCGAGACCGTCTCCAACAATCAGGACGTGCCGGGCGACGTGGTCGGGGTGGGGTCGGCCCTGCCCGACGCGTTGGACGCCGAGGGATTCCGTCGGCGATCCGGCCTGACCGGACCTTATGTGCTTTATGTCGGACGGATCGATGAGAACAAGGGCTGCCCCCAGCTCTTCGACTTCTTCCGCCGCTACCGCGCCGAGACCGGGTCACGCCTCACGCTGGCCCTGATCGGCAAGGCGGTCATCGAGATCCCGGCCGACGCGGGGATCGTCCACCTGGGCTTCCTCTCCGACGAGGAGAAGTGGAACGCCCTGGCCGCCTCGGAGCTGCTGGTCATGCCCTCGCGGCTGGAGAGCCTCTCCATGGTGACGCTCGAGGCCTGGTGGGCGGAGCGGCCGGTTCTGGTCAACGGCAAGTGCGAGGTGCTGCGCGGGCAGACCCGCAGGGCCAACGCCGGTCTGTACTATACGAGCTACGAAGAATTCCGCGAGGCGTTGGCCCTGCTCGAGTCGGACGGCGTCTTGCGGGTTCATCTCGGTCGGAATGGCCGTTTGTACTTCGATAGCCATTACACCTGGGACATTGTCGAGAAGAAATACCTGGCTCTGATCGCGCAAGCGAGCTCCGGCGCGCGCGTCGGCGAGCTCGCGCGATCCCAGGCCGATCCGGCCCAGTGCACGGCCGGCGTCCCTGCCGCCACGCGCGAAATCAAAAGGATGTTGCCGTCGAGTTCCGCGGTGTCCGCCACTTCGCGGGGATCGACGATCACCCCGCACCCGATCGCGCC
>DAINRN010000090.1:283-9814 GCA_036741815.1 Acidobacteriota bacterium | reverse complement strand
TCGACGGCACCCTCCCCGCGGCGGGCGACTGGCTGTGGATGGCGGGCCTGGCGGTCCTCTTCTCCGCGCTAGGGGCCTCGATCCTGCAGCGCCTCAGCTCGGACCTGCGCGACGCCCTGTGACCGGCGCTTCGCTGGTTGAGGTCGAGGGGCTCGGGAAGAGGTTCAAGATCTACCCCACGCCCTGGCACCGCGCGCTCGAGTGGGCCACCGCGGGCCGGGCGCGCCGGCACTCGGACTTCTGGGCGTTGCGGGACATCTCGTTCACCCTCCCCCGGGGAGAGTGCGTGGGCGTGATCGGGCCCAACGGATCCGGCAAGAGCACGCTCCTGAAGGTCCTGTCCGGCGTGCTGCAACCCATCGAGGGCCGCTTCCGCGTCGGCGCTTTCGCGGTCTACTCTCTCCTCGAGCTGGGGACGGGGTTCCACCCGGACCTGACGGGCCGGGAGAACGTGTTCCAGAGCGCGCGCCTCCTGGGGCTGCCCGCGCACCTGCTGAGGCCCGATGTGGTGGAGCAGATCCGCGATTTCGCCGACATCGGCGACTTCTTCGACCGTCCCCTCCGCTTCTACTCCTCGGGCATGCAGATGCGCCTGGGCTTCTCGCTGTTCGCGTTCCTGGAGCCGGACCTGCTGGTGGTGGACGAGGCCTTGAGCGTGGGCGACATCTTCTTCCAGCAGAAGTGCGCGGCCCGCATCGACGCCCTGCGTGAGGCGGGGACGAGCTTCCTGTTCGTCTCCCACGACATGGAGGCGGTGCGCAAGCTCTGCCGCGAGGTCCTGGTCCTGGACGCCGGGCGCGCGGTCTTCCTCGGGCCGTCCAGCGAGGCCGTCAACCGCTATCACAGCATCGTCTTCCGCGGCCGGCCCCCCAAGGGCCCGCTGCTGCACGACCGCCGGCCCGATCCGCGGGAGGGGATGACGGCGGAGGCAGTGCTTCGGGGCAACATGCTGAAGCCGGACGGACGGCGGCACGGCGACCGCGGCCTCGAGATCGTGGCCGCGCGCCTGTCCGACGCTGCCGGCCACGACACGATGACCGTGGGCTTGAAGGAATTTCTTCACATCGACCTTCTCATTCTCTCCCACGAGAGCGTCGACTCCCCGTCCGCGGGCTTCGTCCTGTTCGACCGTCTCAGGAACCTGGTGTTCTCGGCGGGCACGGGCAACCACGGTCATCGGCTGCCCGCCCTCAGCCCGGGCGAGAGCCTGGTCGTGCGCCTGACCGTCACGTTCAGCGTCCAGCCCGGCCGGTACACGTTCAACGTGGGCACGACGGAGCCGGGACGGGTGCACGACTGGCACGAGATGCTGGGCCCGATCGAGGTGTTCCACGCGGGTGATCGCCCGCCGCCCTTCCATGGGCTGGCCGAGCTGCCCATGGAGTGCCGCCACGGGGAGGTCGTGAAACAGGCTGGATGCCTCGTGCGCTGACCTGGGCCCTCGCGCTGGCGCTGCCCGCCGCGGGCCTGCTGGCTTCGTGCCGTGCCGAGCAGCGCCCGGTGCGCGTCGTGCTCGTCACGATCGACACGCTCCGCTACGACAGCTTCGCCGGCGGCCCCGCGCCCTCGCTCATGCCCCATACGCAGGCGCGCGCGGCAAAGGGCCGTACGTTCGAGCGGGCGTTCGCGGCCGTGTCGTGCACCCAGCCGTCGCACGCCAGCATGTTCACGGGCCTGCACCCGTGGGAGCACGGCGTCACCCGCAACGGCCAGACGCTCGCGGGGACGCAGCGCACCGTGGCGGAGTCGCTGGTGGAGGCCGGCTTCGAGACCTTCGCGGTGGTGGCCTCGGTGCCGGTGTCGGTCCGCTTCGGGTTCGGGCAGGGCTTCCAGCGGTTCGCCGAGCCGTTCACGCAGAGCTTCGGCCAGGACGCGTGGGAGGGCATGGAGGTCCCGGGAGGGCGCTTCTACGCGCTGGCGGAGACGGTGACGGACGAGGCCCTCCGCCAGCTGGACGCGGCGCAGGGACGCCGCCAGTTCCTCTGGGTCCACTACTTCGACCCGCACTCTCCCTACGGCGACTCGGCCGGGGGGCGGGCCATCACGCCGGCCGAGGTGCTCCGCCGTATGGCCGACGGCGCGGGCGCGCGCGTGGACCTCGCGGACGAGGTGCGGGAGCTGTACGGCCGGGACGTGCAGGCGGTGGACCGCTCCCTCGACCGGCTGCTCGAGCGGCTGGAGAGGGAGCGTTCGCGCTTCGACACGCATGTGGTGGTCACCGCCGACCACGGCGAGAGCCTGGGCGAGGACCACGTGATCGGCCACGGCAATCACCTGACCACGGAGCAGATCCACGTGCCCCTCTTCATCCTGTCGCCCCGGTGCGCGCCCGGGCCGGACGGGCGGAACACGGGCTCGGTGGACGTGGCGGCCACGCTGCTGTCCCTGGCCGGCGTCGCGGGACGGCTGGGAGGCGGGAGCGATCTCGTGGCGCCTCCGCGCGCCGCTCACCCCACGCTCGGCATGCGCCGCACCTACGACCGCCCGCTGGAGGCGCTGCGCGCGGACGGGAGCACGGACCGATTCGAGGGGTACCTCTTCTATGCGGTGGACGGCAGCGGCGCCATCCGCGTGGGCAACGGCGAGGCCGTCGAGGGAGGGCGACCGTCCGAGGCCCGGGGCCTCACGGCCCTCTTCCGCCGGTTCGAGCGACAGCTGGCGGGGCTGCCCGCGGCGGCGCCCCTGGATGCCGAGACCGAGCGTGCGCTGCGGGCGCTCGGCTACGTCAACTGACCCGGGAAGTCAGTCGCGGGGCAGGAGAGCGGCCACCGGCCCGGCCAGGTCGGCGCACACCTGGTCGAGGGCGGCCGCGTTCATGTGGCCGTCCGTCGGGCTGACCCGGTAGTCCTTCACCTTGATCTGCAGGAAGAAGAAAGGGAAGCCGCGGGTCATGTGGTCGACGTTCTCCCAGAACTGCGTGTTCGAGACGCGGTAGTACCGGCCGTTCAGGACGCGCACCACCTCGTCCCGGTCCATGCTCACGAGGCGCGGGTTGACCGGCCCGCCCAAAGCACTCTGGCCATGGGCGATGAGGCCCAACCGCCCGCCGCGCGCCTCGACCAGCTTCCGGCATTCGGCGAACAGGGCGTGGGTCAGGTCCAGACCGTAGAGCGTGCGCGGGCTGCGAGGCCTGAGGCCCAGGACGAAGCTGCTCTTCTCGTTGTCCAGGTTGTCGTCCCGGGCCATCGGCGCTTCGGCGTCCCACTGGTCCTGCCAGATGCGGTCCACGGGTCCGTCGTAACGGTCGAGCGGCCGGTACGGCTCCGGCAGGTACTTCTCCCAATCGCCGTCCGGATCCGGCGGCCACCAATCGTAGAGGAGCGCTCGCAGCTTGAGGCGCGGCACGTCCTGGCCCATCGCCTGGTGTGGTCCCACGAGCCGTCCGTCGCGGAGGCGGAAGGTGGGCTTGGGCGCGCCGTTCCTCGGCCAATGCGTGGGGAAGACGTTGTTCCAGACGTCGTTGGAGAGCGTGATCCAGACGAGCACCACGTCCGCCCGGTATCTCTCGAGGTACTCCCGCAGCGCCAGGAGCTCCTGGTCCGTGCCGTAGCCGCCGGTACCGACGGTGAAGACCTTGACGCTCCGGCCGGGCGACGCCGCGGCGAGGTGCGCCTGGAGCCGCCTCTCCGGCATCTGCTCGGGACTCACCGAGTCGGAGGCGACCTGCGAGTCCCCCACGAGCAGCACCACGAGGTCGCGGTCCGTGTACTCGATCTTCTGCCCGCGGAAGCCGAGCTGGTTCGCCTCCTGGGGCGGGCCGCCCCGCCATCCGCTCTTGCCCGTCTTGGGGTAGTCGAAGAGGCGCAGCATCGCTTCGCCGGCGGCCAGGGACAGGGACAGGCTCGCGAGGGCGAGCGCGCCGTTGCGTGCGGTCGACCTCAACGTCCTAGGAGTTCTCGTACCGCCGCCGCCATTCGTCCTGCAGGCGGCGAAGGTCGGAGGGCGGGTCCGAGGTGAACAGGACACCGAGGCCGAAGGAGTGGGCGAACTCCGCGGTGGGGAAGCGGGCCTTCAGCTCCTCCCACAAGCGGTAGACGCCCATCCTGCGCCCGTCGTCGCGCACCGCGACGTCGTGGAAGAGGATCACGCCCCTCTCTCGCACCGCTCCCGTCCAGGTCTCGTAGTCGTGGCGCGCGGCCTCGTAGGTGTGGCAGCCGTCGAGGTGGAGCAGGTCCACCGAGGCGTCGTCGACCTCCGTGCGGGCCTGGTCGAAGGGCCGCTGGATCTGGCGCACGGCCAGGCCGGGGAAGCGGGACCGCCAGACGCCGTTGAACTGCTCGAGGTAGCCGGGCCCGTAGTGCCCGGTGTGCTCGTCGCCCTCCCAGGTGTCCACCGCCACCAGCTCGGTGTCCAGGCCGCCGTCCTTCACCGCCTGGCAGAAGGCGAAGAACGACGTCCCCAGGCACACCCCCAGCTCCACGAGGCGCCGCGGGCGGAGGTTGCGGACGAGGTCGTAGCCGAAGCGCCGATGGCCTAGCCAGGCGGCGGCGGGTGGCGCCTCGTGCTCGAAGACGGGCTCGTGGTAGGTCCAGTCCATCAGCCCATCCCCAGCGCCGCCGCCACCTCGCGCGCCCGGTGCTCGTAGGTGTACTCGCGCAGCACACGCGCCCGCGCCCGCTCCGCGATCGCGCGGCGCTCGTCCTCGTGGGCCAGGTAGTAGGCGGCCTTCTTCCTGAGGTCCGCCGCGTCCTCGAAGGTCACCATCTCCTCTGGCGCGAAGAACGCGGCCAGGTCCTTCTTGGGCTCGGACAGGCAGAAGCCGCCGCACGCCGCCACCTCGAAGGGCCGGCATGTCACGCCGTCGATCTGGTACGTCGTCGACTGCAGGTTCACCACGATCTTCGCGGCATTGTAGATCTTCGTCTTCTTCAGCCCGTGCACGGGCTCGCGCGTGAACCTCCCGGCCAGGGCCGGCGACTCGTCCCAGCCCATGCCCCAGAGCCGGACGTCGAAGTCCACGAGCTCCTCGAAGAGGCGTAGGCGGTTGGGATACCCCCAGCCGACGTACGCGAGGTCGCCGCCCAGGTGCGCCCGCTCCTCGGCGGTCAAGGCCACGGGCCGGTGCTCGACGGGATCGCAGGCGGGACCGAGCAGGGAGACGCGGCGGGCGGGTGAGGCCGCCCGCAGCATCGGCACGAGCGCGCTGTCCTGGACGAACACGTGGTCGTAGACCGGGAGGGCGGCGGCCTGGTAGGGCCGGAAGACCTGCAGGTGCTGCTCGTTGAGGACGATCCGGCAGCCCAGGCGCCGCTTCAGGTCGCGCAGCGTCTCCGGGAACAGGTACCAGTTCGAGCCGGAGACGAGGAGGACGTCCGGCCGCAGGGCCAGGGCCGCGCGCCGCACGCGGCGGTTGAAGAGCGCGAAGTGGGCCGAGGAGAGCAGGAGCTGGCCCTGCTGGAGGACCTTCTCCCCGAAGGGAAGGCCGGAGTCGTGGGCCAGGAGCGTGGCCGTAAAGCCGATCTTCTCGAAGGCGCGAAGGTAGAGGAGATGGAGGTCGCTGGCCGTGGGCGGGGTGCCGGCGACCATGAGGAGCCGGGGCATCCGGGTCAGGGCCGGGGCTTCAGGATCTTCCTCAGGAGCGCGGAGCGCTCGATCCATCCCGTGAGCCGCCGCTCCCGGGCCAGGCGCGAGACGTGGGCGCGCAGCGCGCGCGCCGCCACCACCTCGGCCTCGCGCCAGCGGGCACGGTAGAGGAGGACGTGAGCGGAGGACCGGGCCAGCGGCCCGCGGGCCAGCGCGCGCAGCAGGGGCAGCGATCGGTAGGCGACGTCCTGGTACGGGAACCCGGGGTCCTCCACGAGCGGCACGATCACCAGGTCGGCCTCGGGCGCCGCCCCTGCGGGCGGCCTTTCCCGCACCACGGTTTGCGGGAAGAGGTCCAGCATCTCCGCGCGCAGGTCGGAGAAGACCCACGGCTCGGCGCCTGTGGACAGGACCTCGATGACGCGCGGCGGAGGTACCCGCGCGTGACGCAGCACGTGCTCGAAGTAGATCATGGTCGGGCGACGCGCTCCGGTTGCGGGGCCCGGGAGGCGGGTGCTAGTCTAACCTACTCGCGGCCGATCCGTTCGGCTCGCCCAGGAAGCGCCGAGGCGTTCCTGCGGTGCGAAAGGAGCAAGGTTCCCTTGAAGCTGGATCGTCGTGCCCTCGTTGCATTGGGCGCCTCCCTGGCGTTCGCGTCGTCGGCCGCAGCCCAGGCGCCCAAGGACAAGCCCGCGGCGGCTCCCAAGCCGGCCGCGGCCCCGGCGAAAGCCCCCGCCGCGCCGTCCGCGCCCCAGGACCCGGCCCAGGAGGCCAAGGTGAAGGCGCGGGTGACCGAGTACTGGAAGCAGAGGATGACCCTCAACCTCGTGAGCATCCTGCCCTTCTACGAGAGCAGCTTCCGCTCTGCGGTGACCGCGGAGAAGTTCACCACGGACTACCGCCGCCTCAACCGCTTCAATCCGCAGTTCCTGGGGATCGACGGCGTGAAGCTCGACTCGCCCACCAGGGCCACCGTCAAGGTGAAGCTGCGCACCAAGGTCCCCGCCCTGGACAACGCGGAGCTGGACACCTCGACGGACGAGGTCTGGGTCCTCGAGAAGGGTCAGTGGTTCAAGGCGGGCGAGCCGATGATGCCCACCCTCTAGTTCACCCGCGGCACCATCGGCGAGTCGAAGCTGAACCCAGTGGCCGGCTCGAGGGCCACGGTCTTCCCGGTCAGGTCCCCGTAGCGGCCGTTGTTGGCGATGGTGATCGCGCCGCTGGCGCCGTTGACGACCGACGCGGTGTTCAGCACCAGGGTCCCCTTCGCCGGCAGGTTGAACGGGGAGGACGCGAGAAACGACCCGTTCGTGGCCCAGAAGTAGACGTTGCCGGAGATGGCGTACCCGGACGGGTTCTGCACGATCAGCACCGTGACTTGGGTGGCGACGTTGTTGAAGCGCGGGATGGACTGCGTCGTCTCGAAGGCCCGCAGCCGGTAGACGTCGTCCGGTCCGCAGTCGGTCGTGCAACCGGTGCTGACCACCCGCACGAACTGGTTGTCGATGGGGGCCGCGGTGGCGTTCATGAAGCGCAGGCTCTGGCTGTAGTTCAGGCCCGCGGTCACCGCCACCGCGTTCTGCAGTGGGGTGACGCCGTCCGACGCGAACCGCTGCAGGAGCACGCCCGCCCCGATGTCGCCGGAGGTCGCGTCCACCGTCACCTCGTAGGACGCGAAGGCCTTCTGGCCGATGCGGTACCAGTCCTCGTCGGGGACGGGGCCGGGCAGGAAGCCCAGGTCGTGGATCTGGTCGCTGCCGTGGACCAGCTCGTTCTGGGTCCCGCCCGAGGTGTTGTCGCTGGAGGTCTGGACGTCCCAGACGTCCGCGCGGACCGGTCCCGCCGCCGCGAGGCATACACCCAAGCCGAGCACCATCCACACTTTGCGCATCGAAGACCCTCTCTCACCCTGCACGTTCCCGCCGGGGCAGGGCCCGCAGGATAGCACGTCTGCGTCCCGACGCCCCTGTCAGTGCGCGTGGTAGGACATCGGCGTGTCGAACGAGACCCCGAGGGCCGGCTCGAGGGACACGCTCTTGCCCTGGAGGTCGCCGAAGCGGCCGTCCTGGGTCACGGTGATCGAGCCCGCGAAACTCGGAGCCACGGTGGCGGTGTTGAAGACGAACAGCCCCTTGGCGGGGAGCGCGAAGCCCTGGGCGGCGAGGAACGTCCCCGCGTTCTCCCAGAAATACACGGTGCCGTTGATCGGGTAGTTGGTGGGGTTCTGCAGCAGCAGGACGGTCACCTGGGAGCCCGCGTTGTTGAAGCGGGGGATGGACCCCGTCGTCTCCCATATGCGGATCGTGTACTGCGCGTCGGTGGTGCAGGTGCTCGTGCAGCCCGAAGTGGACCCGTCCACGCGGACGTAGTCCTGGCTCACGTTGGCGGTGTTGTTCCCCCACCGGACCGACCGTGACGTGCCCAGGCCGCCCTGCGGCGTGGCGCCCGGGGTCAGCACCGCCCCTCCGCTGTTGACGCGATCCACGGCGAGGGGACCGCTCGGCCCGACGACCTGGCCCTGGACGCCGTCCACGAGCACCTCGTAGGACGAGAACGGTCGCGAGAAGACGACGAACCAGTCCTGGTCGGCGACCGCGCCCTGCGCGAAGAGGTCGTGGACCTGGAGGGCGCCGTGGAACAGCTCGTTGTCGGTGGCCGAGGAGTCATCCTCACCAAGGGGGTCGTTGTCCCACACGTCCGCGCACAGGGGGGCGGCCGAAAGCGCCAGGATGAGACCGAAGCCGATCGCGAGCGACCTCGTCCAGCTCGAGGGAATCTGCATGAACCTCTCCCTTCTTCGTGCGGAATGTTTCAGGGGGCGGACCTCGCATCGCGGTCAGGCCCTGCGACGCGCGTCAATTTGTCGTGCGCCGTCCTCGCAGCACTCCAGCGAGCCTATCTTGTCCCCTGGACAGGTCAGGTCTATCCTGCCGGGGAAATGACGCGGCGGCGCGCAGCCTGGATCACCGCCGCCGTCATCGCGGCCTCTCTCGCGGCGGCGCCTTTCGGGCGGGTCCTGTGGCGGGAGCGGAGGCTCCGGGCCGCGCCCCGGCCCCTGGACGTCGTCCTGATCACCCTCGACACCACGCGCGCGGACCGGCTCGGCTGCTACGGCGGCGCGGGCGGCGCCTCGCCGCATCTCGACGACCTCGCGCGGCGGGGCGTCCTCTTCCGCCGCGCCTACGCCCACGTCCCTCTCACCGCGCCCTCCCACTCCTCGCTGTTCACCGGGCTCCTGCCCACCCGCCACGGCGTCCGCGACAACGGCGGGTACGTGCTGAAGGAGGACCTGCCCACCCTGGCCGAGCAATTCGTGGAGGCGGGCTACCGCACGGCCGCCTTCGTGAGCGCCTTCGTGCTCGAGCGGCGCTTCGGCCTGGCTCGCGGGTTCGCCACCTACGAGGACGACGTGACCGTCGGCGGCGGGGACCGCATCCTCGATTCCGTGAGGGGCGACGTCACGGTGGACCGCGCCCTGGCCTGGCTGCGCAACGAGGACCCGCGGCCGATCTTCGCGTGGGTCCACCTCTACGACCCGCACCTCCCGTACGAGCCTCCGGAGCCGTTCGCCACGCGGTTCAAGGACCGTCCCTACGAGGGCGAGATCGCCTTCATGGATGCCCAGGTGGGCCGATTGCTGGAGGCGCTGGCCGCGCGCGGACGGCCCACGCTCGTGGCGGCGGTCGGCGACCACGGGGAGTCCCTGGGCGAGCACCAGGAGCTGACGCACTCGTACTTCATCTACGAGGGCACCCAGCGCGTCCCGTTCATCCTGTCCCTGCCCGGCTGGATCCCCGCCGGCGCGGCCGTGGAGCCGCTCGTGCGGGCCGTGGACCTGATGCCCACCCTCCTCGAGGTCGCGGGCCTCCCGCTCCCACAGGGGCTCGACGGAGAGAGCCTGGTCCCGCTTCTGACACTCCGCAGCCGGCGCGAGCCCGGCCCCGCCTACCTCGAGTCGTACCACCCGCGGCTCTGGTGGGGCGCGCGCGAGCTCCTGGGACTGCGGAC
>DAINRN010000090.1:0-273 GCA_036741815.1 Acidobacteriota bacterium | reverse complement strand
GGTGGCTCTTCATCCAGTCCCCGCGCCCGGAGCTCTACGACGTGGAGACGGACCCGGCGGCCGCCGTGAACCTGGCTGCGCGCAACCCGCAAGAGATGGAGCGCCTGGCCGCCCGCCTCGCGCAATTCGCGGCGGGGCCCGACCCTCTCCGCGGCCGCGCGGCCACGGACCCCGAGACCGCGGGCCGGCTGCGCGCGCTCGGTTACGTCGGCGGAGACGTGGCCCCCGCCGCCGAAGGGGAGGCCCTGCCCGACGCCAAGGACAACGCCCCCC
>DAINRN010000089.1:8679-9852 GCA_036741815.1 Acidobacteriota bacterium | reverse complement strand
GTCCTCCGGTCCCGGGCTCGTGGTGAGGACGGAGACCGCGTGCCCGGCCTCGCGCAGCCCGAGGGCCAGCGCCCGCACCGACCATCCCGCGCCGCCCGCGCGCGGAGGATAGACCTCGCTCACCAGGTGGACCCTCACGAGGCGATCCTCCGCAACACCGCCTCGAGCTGCTCACAATGCCGAGCCCACGAGTAGCGCTCGACCACGCGCTGCCGGCCGCTCCGGCCCATGCGCGCGCGCGCGGGGGCGTCGCCCGCGAGCGTCTCGAGGGCGCGGGCCAGGTCACCGGGGTCGGCCTCCCGGACGTGCAGGCCCTCGCGTCCGCCGCGCACGATGTCGTCCAGCGGCGGGCGGGCGATGGTGACCACCGGCAGACCCGAGGCCATGTACTCGAAGACCTTCAGCGGCGACCAGTAGAAGCCCAGGCGGAGCTGCCGCAGCCGGCGGGTGTCGTAGGGAGCGACGCCCACGTCGGCCGCGGCGAGCAGCTCCGGCATGCGCTCGTAGGGCACGGCGCCCAGGAGGCGGCCGCGATAGCCCCGCGCCTCCGCCCGACGCGGGCCCCCGACCAGGATGAAGAAGATGTCGTCGCGCCGGCGCAGCGCGCGCGCCGCCGCCTCCAGGACCGCGACCCCGTGCCACGGCCGGAAGCTGCCCGAGAAGACGACGGCCACCGCCCCCTCGGGAACGCCCAGCTCGCGTCGGACGGCGTCGCTGCGGCGCGCGGGGGAGAAGGCCTCCGTGTTGGCCCCCCAGGTGACGGTGGCGGTCTTGGCCCTGGCAAAGGCGGGGACGATGTCGGGCAGCGGCGACACGAGCGCGGTCGCCTCGCGGCAGAGCTTCTCCCGCCAGCGGCGCAGCGGGCGCACCCCGGTGGCCGCGTCCAGCAGGCCCTTCATGGACCCCGGATGGTCCACCACGGGCGAGTTGACCTCCAGGAGGGAGGGGATGCCGCGGGCCGCCGCGGCCAGGATGCCTTCGCCTCCGAAGTTGTAGTAGCGCTCGATCACCACCTCGGCCCGCGTGGATTCCACCAGCGCCTCCACGGCGGGCCGGGCCCGGAAGCGCAGGAAACGGTGCGGTGGCCGCCATGCGATGCGGTGCCAGTGGACGCCGTCCCGCTCCTCGCGGTCGGGCGCGCCGCGGGCCCGATGGACGACCGCGTGGACCTCG
>DAINRN010000089.1:528-8669 GCA_036741815.1 Acidobacteriota bacterium | reverse complement strand
TTGTTCTGAACAATGTTGTGGGTCTCCATCTCCTGAACGCGGTCGCGGAGGCCGACCTCGAGGACGTGGACGCTGCCCCCGGTGCGGCCGGGCACGACCTGGTCGGAGGCCACGTAGAGGATCCTCACGCCCCGCGCCCGGGGCGCAGGAGGCCGAAGAACGGCCCCGTGCGCACGCCGCCGAAGAGCGTCACGTCGAGCTTCATCAGCCAGGTGAGGGCCAGGGCGAGGCCCAGCGCGGCGCGGCCCGGACGCGGCCGCGAGGGAAGGGTGAGCGTCGCTCCCTGGCTCGCGGCTGTCGCCCCGTGGCCGGCCGCCGCGCGCGGCCGGCGGGCGCCTTCGTAGAGCCGCAGGGCCAGGTCCTCGATCACGGCCTTGACCACGACGTTGTAGTAGCGGCGCTCCGCCACGCGCAGTCCCGCCTCCGCGCACAGGCTCTCGAAGTGCTCGTGGCTGCGGATCGCGTTCTTGTGGTCGCTCTTGCGGAGGGCCTCGCGCTCGTGGTCGATGAGGCCCGCCTCGCCCAGGCGCCGGGCCAGCCTGTTCACCGCCCGCTGGAACCGGGCCAGCCGCGAGGACTCCATGGCATGGGTGTACACGAACAGTCGGCCCGAGGAGGGCAGGGCCCGCCGCGCCTCCACCAGCACGTCCTTGACTCCCGTCTCGTCCAGGTGCTCGAGCACGTCGAGCGAGAAGGCGCAGGGGAAGGCCGCCTTGCGGAACGGCAGCCGCCGCAGGTCGCCGAGCACGAGGTCCACCTCCCGGGCGGCGCGGGGCAGGAAGAAGGGCGCCACGTCGATGCCGGCCGCCTTGACGCCGTCCGCCGCCGCGAACAACGCGAGCTTGCCCGCGCCGCATCCCAGGTCAAGCACCGTTTCCCCGGGCTGCGGGTCCAGCATGCGGCGCATCATGTCCGCCTTGACCCGGGCCGAGAGGACGGGCGAGGCATCGGTCGCGCCCAGCCGCTCGTGGAACTCGTGGTCCGCGTACTGGGTCACGCTCCCGACGTCCTCGCGCGGGACGAGGTCCACGTAGCCGCGCTCCCTCTCCACGGGATAGAGGTCGCCGCAGCACGGGCAGCGCAACCCTTCGCCCTCGGGCGCCAGGCGTACCTTGTCGGGCCCGCCGCAGGGGCAGGCGGCGCGCCGGCGGTAGTCCTGCCGGCACGCCTCGTGGCCGGGCGCTTTGGCGCCGCAGTCGGCACAGCCCGTCCGCTCCAGGCAGACGGGACAGGCCACCCGCTCCAGCAGCCACGGCGAGATCAACGCGTCTCCTCGACCAGCCGCTCCCGGTCGGTCAGGAAGAGCCAGGCCGCGCGAAAAGCGCGGGGCGGCACGCCCGTCACCTGGTTGACCGCCACCCGTGGCCATTCCAGGCGCTGCCGGTCCATCAGGCGCAGGCCGAACTGCACCATCAGCGAGACGTTCCACCACACCACGAGCCCCAGCGCGATGCCCATGGCCGTTCGGCCGAGCCGCGGCCGCGCCGCCTCGAGGACCGCGGCCAGGCCCCAGGCGAAGACGGCCGTCGAGGACACGAAGCGGCGCGAGCCGAAGGCCCCGGCCTGCGTCCAGCTCTCGACGGCGCCGTTGATCCAGACCTGCAGGAGCAGCGCGAGGGCGAGGAACGCGACGGGCGCGCCCCGCCGGCGCGCGGCCAGGGCGAGACCTGCCGCCGCCACGAGCAGGATCGGGCTCCACGCGAAAAGGCCGTGCCCGGGATCGAAGAGGACCTCGAAGAAGTGCGGGCTCAGCCAGCTCATCTTCCGCGCCACCAGGGACGAGGGTCCGAATCCGCCGTTGATCGCCCGGTAGGCGAAGAGCTGGGGCACGAAGGCGACCGCGGCCGCCCCCAGGAGGACGGTCAGCCGCGCCAGGTTGCGAGGCCCCTCCGCGGCGCGCACGGCCCGCCAGACGAGGTCGGCCGCGGGCACGGCCACGAACAGCAGGTCCTGCTCGCGCACCAGTCCCGCTACGCCGGCCGCGGCCCCCACCGCCGCCCATTCCCATAGGGCGGCCTCCGGCGGGTCGCGGGCGCGCAGCCAGAGCCACAACACGAGGGCCACCATGAAGAGCGAGGCCGCGTGCGAAAAGGCCGGGGCCAGCGTCATGTAGTAGAGGACCGGGGTTCCCAGCCACAGCGTGGCCACCGCCGCGGTGGCCGCCCCGGGAGCGAAGCCCCCGAAGCGGACGAGGCCGTCGTGGACGAGGATGAGGCCGAGGAAGCCGTAGAACGCGGAGGCGTAGCACGCCGCGGCGGCGTAGGGAAGCGAGAAGCCGTCCGCCGCCACCGCCGATCCGAGCGCGCGGGCCGCCGCCACGCCGCCGTGGGCCATCAGGTAGAAGGGCGACCAGAGGAGCGCCGAGCCCAGGGGGGCGAAGTTGATGGGCCGGCCGGTGGCGAGCTCGCGGCGATCCAGGAAGGTGGCCTTGAAGCCGCGCAGCCCCTCGGGGTCGCGCGCGTGGAACCAGCGGTACTCGTCCTCGAAGTCCAGGTCACGGTCGAAGACCGCGGAGCGCAGGTAGGCGAAGGTCTCGATCTCGTCGGCACCGCGGATCCGCGGGGTCACGAGGGGCAGGGTGAGGAGGAAGGCCAGGACCAGCCAGCGCCGTCCCTGCCCGCCGAGGCTCACCGCACTTCCTCGATCAGGTCCTTGATCTTCCGTCCCCGGGTGTCCCAGGAATATGCGGGGGCGTCTGCCCAGGCCTGCTCGGCGAGGCGCCGGGCGAGGCCCTTGTCCTCGAGGACCCGGCGCAGCGCTGCCGCCAGCGCGGGGGCGGATCCGGGCGCCACCAGAAGCGCGTTGTGCCCATCGCGCAGGACCTCGCGGCTGCTCGGAAGGTCCGAGGCCACGATGGGCCGGCCCGCGGCCAGGGCCTCGAAGGCCTTCAGGGGAGAGGTGTGCCCCTCGGTCATGGCGGTCTTGAGGAAGGGCACGGCCACCGCCGCGGCGCGCTTCAGCTCCGCGGCGACGCGGGCGGGGGCCACCGTGCCCGGCATCTCCGTGCGATCCGCGAGGCCGCGCTCGCGGACCCGTGCAAGGACGCGCGCCGTGTCCGGCTCCCCCGCGATGCCCCCCAGGATCACGAGCCGGGCCCCGGGCACCTCGGCCATGGCGTCCACGAGGACCTCCACGCCTTTCCACGGGTAGAGCTGGCCCGCGTACAGGATCCGCGGCGGGTCCTCCGCGGCCAGGCCGGGGAAGCCGCGGTCGTCGGGCACGTCGCAGCCGTTCGGGATCACGCGCGTGGCGGCGCCACGCGGACCGTGCGCGGCCTCGAACGCCGCGCGGATCCCCTCGGTGGTGGCCACGAAGCCGTGCGCCCGCCGCCATACCGTTCGCTCCCGGCGCTCCAGCCGATGGACCTTGCTCGACCGCGCGAGCTCGCTCGTCCCGTAGAGCGCGCCCCGCTCGCGGTACATCAGGGCCTCCACCGCGTGGGCCTCGTACACCACGGGCCCGCGGGCGATCCGGCGCAGGCGCACGAGCATCTCCGCGAGCTGGAGGTCGCGGGTGAACACGGCCTCGCCGCGGCGCAGGGAGGCGAAGGCCGCCGCCGCCGCGCGCGCGAGGAAGACCACGCGGGGGAGGGACCGCGCGCCCCGGCGGTGGCGGACGCCCATACGGCGGACCTCCAGGCCGGGGTGCGGCCCCACGCCGTAGAGTGCCAGGACCTCGTCCGTCGGCCGCGGGTCGCTGGCGCGGACGAGCAGCGTCGTCCGGGCCCCCGCGCGGGCCAGGGCGGCCGCGGTCTTCACGATCTGGATGCCGTTCGCCCGCTCCAGGGGAAAGCGCACGTCGGCGGGGACCAGGACAAAGACCCCGCTCATGGCTTCACCAGGACGCACTGGATGTGCCCGATCATGACGTCGCGGGCCAGGGGTGCCTTCTCCAGCAGGCGCCGCGCCGGCCCGGGCAGGACGCGCCGGAAGAAGCCGGTGACGTGGCGGTCCTCGCGGACCAGGCGAAACCCCGCCTCGTGGACCCAAGCCGAAAGCCGCCGCACGGTGACCCTCTGCAGCAGGTCGTCGTGCTTCTCCTTCCCCTGCTCGGCGAGGGCGATGAAGGTGTTGGCCTCCTTCGGCTCCTGCAGCAGCCAGGGCGCGCGCCGGGCCAGCAACCGGAAGACGCGGAAGGCCGCGCGGCGGCCGATCAGGATGTGGAGCGGGACCGGCACCAGGAGCCGCGGCAGGTGGGCGCCGGCCAGCGACAGGTAGGGCGCGGTGGAGAGGTACAGTACGCCGCCCGGGCGCAGCACGCGATGGCACTCGGCGAGATAGGCCGGGGCGGAAGTCACGTGCTCGATCACGGAGTGGCTGAAGACCACGTCGAAGGCCGAGCCGGCGAAGGGGAGGCGCGCGCCGTCGCCCTGGACGAAGGCGGCATTGCGCACTCCCCGCTCGCGGACGAGCCGGGTGCCCGACCCGAGGAAGCGGGCGTCGAGGTCCAGGCCCACGGCGAAGGCGGATTCCTCGGCCAGGGAGACCGCGGTCCCGCCGCCCCCGCAGCCCGCGTCCAGGACACGGCCGGTCACCTTCGTCCCCGCGCGCTCCAGGGCCTGGATCACCTTGCCGCTGCGCAGGTACTCGAAGACCGCGTAGTCGTACTCGCTCCGGAAGCGCCGGGCCGCGGCCTCGGCGAGCGCGCCCTCCTCGATCGTCTTCACCGCTCGACGGCCTCGCGGTAGAGCGCGAGATAGCGCGCGGCCACACCGGGCAGGCGGAAGCGCTCGGCCACGAGGCGGGCCGTCTCCGCGCCCGCGCGGCGCGGCGCCTCCAGGAAGGACAGGATGGCCTCGGCCAGGCTCCGGGGGTCCTGCCTAGGGACCACCGCCACGTCCCCCCCGAAGATGCCGCGCAGCTCGAGGCCGCCCGGGTTGTCGGTCGACACCACCGGCGTCCCGCAGGCCAGGGCCTCGAGGGCCACGGTGGGGGTGGCCTCCAGGGCCGAGGACAGCGCGAAGAGGTCGGCCGCGCCCACCAGCGGCGCCACCCTGTCGTTGGGGACGGCGCCCAGGAAGCGGACGGCCTCGCCGAGCCCGAGGGCGCCGGCCTGCGCCCGCAGATCGGCCTCCAGGGGCCCGTTCCCGGCGATTAGCAGCGTGACGTCGTCGCGCCGCGCGCGCACCCGCGCCATGGCCTGGAGGAGCGTGGCGTGGTCGGCGAGCGGGTGCAGGCGCTTGACGTTCAGCAACAGGGCCCCGCCGCGCGGCAGCAGCTCGCGGCGGAGCGCGGCCCGCGCCGCCGGGTCCAGCGGACGGAAGCCGTCGGCCACCGGCGGGTACACGACCGTGGCCCGGGGCAGCGGGACGTCCAGCTCCCGCGCCCGGCGCAGCAGGGCCTCGCTGTAGAAGGTCACGTGCGCGGCCTCGCGGTTGAAGCGCCGGAAGCGCGCGTCGCGCCCGTCGTGGTGCCAGATCTCGGTGCCGTAGTGGGTGAGGAGGTACGGCCGCCGGCGGCGCACGGCCATCCGCGCCGCCACCTGGTTCATCCAGGTGTTGGAGTGGACGTGCAGCAGGTCCACGCCGTCCACCAGTCGGCGGCCCTTCCACCAGGTCTCGGCCGCCTCCAGGGCCTGCGGCAGGCGCGTGGCGCGCAGCCGCCGCATGCGCCTGCGCACGAAGGCGGTGTCGGGGCGGTCCGCCTCCCGCCCGAAGGTCAGGTAACGGACGCCGTGGCCCTCGCCGCCGAGGGCGCATCCGAGCAGGTGGGGGAGGAGGGCGTTGGCGGCCTGGTGGGGCGGCAGGTGCGGCGTGACCATCAGTACGTTCATGAAGCCGGCCAGCCGCGGGCGAACTCGGCGTAGGTCCGGCCCACGGCGCCCAGGCGCGACGTGACGTGCTCCAGCAGCCTGCGCAGCGCGGTCTCGAACCGGCCCACGCTGGCCGCGTCCGGGTTGTAGGGGCTCCCCCCGGGCAGGAGCTCGCTGGAGTGGAAGATCACGTTGAGGCAGGGCGCGCCCCTCTCCTTCAGGCGCGAGGCGAACGACAGCATCTCGGGGACCGCCGTGTAGGAGGGCCGGAGCCACACGGGCTTCAGCCCGAGGCGTTTCAAGGCGCCGCGCCAGGGGATGGGAGGCAGCGAGGCGTAGAGCCGCTCCAGCGGCTTCGGGAGCGGCGGATCGGTGGCCGCGGAGATCGGGACCTCGAGGATGCGTGCGTTCCCGGGGCGCGTGACGTCCGTGTAATCGGGACGATAGGGATGAAGCGGCGCGCCCGCGAAGGCGGGCCCGCCCTTGCGCCGCTCGTTGAACAGCGGGTCCACGCTGGTGTCCACGGAGTAGCCGAGTCCCTCGAGGATCCGGAGCGTGCGGCCGTCCACCCCGTTGCGCCCCGCGCGATACGTCGTGGGCCGCACGCCGAGCGACTGCTCCAGCGTCGCGGTCAGCTCGCCCAGCTGGCGGGCCAGGATGTCGTCGGGCAGGTTGTTCGGATACGTGTGGCCGGCCGTGTCCTCGGGGCGGAAGGGCGGCGAGGTCCAGGGGTGCAGGTGCGCGCCGATCTCGCAGCGGCCGCCGCGGGCCAGGCCGCGCAGGACGGCGGCGCTCTCCGGCCGCGTGGCCATCTCGTGCGTCACCAGGTAGGTAGGCCGCGCCCCGAACTCCTCGAAGAGGGACTGCAGCGCGGGCAGGCGCGCGGCGTTCTCCACCCGCAGCTCCCGGCGTCCCTTCTCCGTCCACTGGTCGTCGGCCTCGGTGTCGATGCCCACCAGCAGGGCCGGGCCCTGCGCGCCGCCGCTCATCGGTCCATGTCGCTGTCGCCGAAGACCACGTGCCAGCGGCCCAGATCGTCGAAGACGCCCTCGGAGGGCACGCGGGCCCGGACGCAGAACTGCATGGGGGAGCGGGCGGGCGCGAAGCCGCGGCGCGCAAGGTCGCGCTGGAGCGGGACGCTCATGGCGAAGGCCTGGGCGCGTGCGACGCGCGACTCCCGGAACGAGTCGAGGATGCTGCCGATCAGGGCCTCCCGGATCGCCTGGTCTTCGGCATGGGCGAACACGTCCATGATCCAGCCCAGGCGCAGGCCGCGGTAGTCCTCGTCACGGCTCACGGCGAAACCCAGGAGCTCCCCCTCGCGCCGCGCCTCGCGCAGCGCGTACCGCCGGTGCGGGCAGCGCACGTACTTCCAGTCGAGATAGGCGGCGTCCCGCCGCACGCACATGGCGTACGACCCCCGCGCGCGCTCCCACAGTGTGTCGTACCCGTCGCCGAAGGCGGTAACGGTCTTGACCTCGACCCCCGTGTCGGGGGGGGCCGCTTCGGGATGGAGCGTCTTCAGGGCCAGGCCCAGCAGGGGGCCCGCGGCGGCCCCCAGGGAGGGCCCCACCCGGCGCGCCGCCACCGCCCTGGGATCGAGGACCTTCTGGAAGAACGGCACGGGCCCCACGTCGCGGTAGCCCAGCTTCTTGAAGAGCCCGTAGGACGACGGCGTGAGCCCCAGGCCCAGGGCCACCTCCACGTGGTCGCTCCAGGCGGTGAAGAGCCGGGCCCCCAGGCCCCGCCCGCGCGCCTCGGCGCGCAGGAAGACGTCCATGCCCCACGACGAGCGGACCTCGCGCCCGCCCCACCAGAGACGGACGGGCATCGAGGCATACTGGCCCAGGACCCGCCCGTCCTCGCGCGCGACCCAGATCTCCGGGCCCTCCGGGGCCGTGGCGGGGTTGTCGAGGTACTGCCAGCGCCAGCGCCGGCGGCTGGCCTCGGTGAGCTCCGCGCCGAAGACGTCCTCGTAGAGCCGGAAGATCTCGTCGGCGTCGCCCGGCGCGCGTCGCTCCACCGTCAGCGGGCCCATCTCCCTCCGGTCAAAACGGGAAAACTAACACGGGAACGCGCGGCGTGCTATGGTCGCGCCCCATGCCGCCCCCGCGCCGCGGACGCCTCCGCCTCGCGGCGCTGGCCTGGCTCTTTGGTCTGCTGGCGGCGGTCCTCGCCCTCGCGCGCCCCGCGCCCTTATTCGTGAACCTCGGAGCGGGCGACAGCGCGTTCACGGCGCCGTATTGTGCCGTCTTGGACGGACTGGGGCCGTACGGATCGGGCGCCCATGCGGCGCGGGAGACCGTGGATTTGAAATCGCTCGTGCCGCAGGCGACGCGGGTGGAGTTCACGCCGGAAGAATCGGGCAAGGGGCCCCGGGCCGGAGATGT
>DAINRN010000089.1:0-518 GCA_036741815.1 Acidobacteriota bacterium | reverse complement strand
GGTCGCGCCCCATGCCGCTCCCGCGCCGCGGAGGCCTCCCGCTGGCGGCGCTGGCCTGGGCGCTCGCCCTCCTGGCCGCGGCCGCCGCCCTCGAGCGGCCCGCTCCCCTCTTCGTGAACGTGGGTACCGGCGACGCCGCGTTCGCGCGCGGCTTCCGCGGCGGGTGGGAGCGCGACGGCCTGCGCCGGACCGGGGAGACGACGTTCCGGTGGACCCTCGACGGCGCGCGTCTCGAGGTCCCGGTGAGCGTCAGGAGCGGGAGGCCCCGGGCGCGGCTCCGCGTGGCCCGGTTCGCGCCGGGGAGCGCTGAGGTAGCGGTCGCGGCCGCCGGCGTCGAGCGCGACCGCTGGACGCAGCCGTCACAGGGCTGGCGGATGCGCGAGGTGGACCTGGGCGAGTGGCGTGGGCCGCTGGTCCTGACCTTCCGGACGCAGTCACCCGACCCCGAAGGCCTGGGTGTCGCCCTCGACTGGGTGGAGGTGACGGGGGCCGGCGTGATCGTGCCGCAGGCGCGGCTG
>DAINRN010000088.1:0-9876 GCA_036741815.1 Acidobacteriota bacterium | reverse complement strand
GGCCCCGCCCTCCTCGTCGGCGCGGAGGTGCTGGAGCAGGCGGCGGAACCGCTCGCGCGACAGGGAGGCGGCGTCGATCTCGCCGCGGCGGTAACGGCCCCACAACTCGCCGTTGATCGCGCGGTAGGCGTCGAGGGTGGCCGGCGGGCAGCGCAGCGAGAGGCCCCGCAGGGCCGCGCGCAGCGCGCAACGCTCCGCCTTCGACGTGTCGAGGAGCGTGTGATCGGCGTCGAAGAGTACGGCGCGGAGGGGGGGCGGGCTATTTCGCGCGGTAGGTGATGAGGCCACGCTTGAGGTCGTAAGGGGAGACTCCCACGGTCACGCGGTCGCCGGCGATCACGCGGATGCGGAACTGTCGCATCTTCCCGTTCAGGCGGGCCAGGACCTCGTGGTTCTCACCGCACTTCACCTTGTAGTTGCCGCCCGCCAGGACCTCGGTCACGATGCCCTGCAGCTCGATCAGGTCTTCCTTGCTCATTCACTCCTTCCGACGCGCACCCGGGCGCGTCGCGGAAAAGCGGATTATCGGTCGTCCGGCGCGGCCTGTCCATAGCGCCGCACGAGGACCGCCGCCACCGCGGCGAGCAGGACGGCGCGCAGCACGATGGCCGCGGAGAAGGCCACGGTCCACGGGCCGCCCCGCTCGCGCGCGGCCCACGGCACGAAGCCCCCCATCTCCCCGTAGGCGTACGAGAACGCGAACGGGAAGACGAGGACGTTCAACGCGTCCGTGGCCAGGAACAGGACGAGGGCGCGGCGAAGGATGGGCCGCGGATCCGTCATGACCAGAAGGATCAGGAACGGGTAGAACCACAGGTGGAATTGCGTCGAATGGATCCGGTTGAAGAGGATCGCGGCGATGCAGAGCAGCGCGCCCTTGGCCTCGAGGCGCATGGCCGGCTTCACGAGCAGGGCGGCGGCGAGCAGCCCGAGGGTCCAGAGGCTGGCGTACCTCTCGAAGGGCAGCGGGCCCAGCCAGATCTGCCCGACCCCGAGCAGGGTGTCCCAGTAGAGCGGCCGCGTGGCGTGGAAGCGGTAGGGCCACAGCCAGTGCTCCAGGCTGCCGTGCCGGTGCCAGGCCAGGGCGATGAAGGGCAGGTTGACCGCCGCCGCCACCGCGAGGAAGACGCCCGCCGCCTTCAGCCAGCGCCAGCGGAACCCCTCCACCGCGAACGCGCGGTACTCCTGGGCGGCGATGAAGAAGGCGGGGAACCACTTCAGCCAGCAGCCGAGCGACCACCACCACACGGCCGAGAGCGGCCGCCCGAGGCGGTGGCGCGCGTAGCCCAGCAGGACGAGCGTGACCACCACGCCCTCGTAGCGCACCGGGCCCAGCACGAGCGCGGTGGGATTGAGCGCGAAGAGGAGCGCGGCCGCGAGGGCGCGGCGGCGGTCGATCCCCTCCGCGATCCGGTAGAACAGCGCCGCGTTGAAGACGTCCACCGCGGACAGGACCAGCGCGTGGGCCAGCACCGTGCCGCGGGTGTCGGTGGGATCCACGAACCTGGCGAAGATCCAGTAGAGGACGCCGCCGCCGACCGGATACTCCCTGCTGAAATCGACGTAGGGGACGAGGCCCTGCCGCGACTGCTCGAAGAACCGCCGCCACGACACGATGTCCTGGACGAGGTGGGGCATCCACGTGGAATGCCAGAGCGCGGCGCCCAGGGCGATGACCGCCGCTTTGGACGCGGCGGTGACCAGGAGCACGGCGAGCAGCCGGCGGTGCCGCGGGTCCATGGGCCGTAGCTTACGTTCTGCTACACTCCGCGCGCGCCCGAAGCCGCGGCGCTTCGAGGAGGACTTCCATGAAACGCTCCCTGGCCACGCTGGCCGCGCTCCTGGCCGCGGCCGTGACCGTATCCGCCGCGCCTCCCGCCGCGGGTCCCAAGGTGTCCGTGGCCGGCCTGCGCGTGGTGGGCATCGGCTTCGGTGAAGAGGGCCGCGAGGCCCAGGCCTTCAACGAGTCCTCCGGCGTGGGCCTGGCGCTCGTCGTCCAGAGCGCCGGCACCAGCGGCATCATCGCCTTCGACGACGACGCCAGCGCGCTGGAGGAGCTGACCGACTCCACCGGCAAGAACCTCCTGGACGACGCGAGCATCTGGCCCTTCCCCAAGCTGACCAAGGACGGCAAGGCCGTCATCGTGGAGATGAAGGCGCGGGGCGTGCCCGCGGCCGGGGCCACCGAAATACACGCGAAGGGCAAGCTCGCCCTGACCACGGCCACGGGGTCCAAGGCGGTGAAGGTGCCGAACGTGGCCCTGGCCAACGACAAGACGTTCAAGGTCGGGACAGGGACGGTCACCCTGAGCGACGTGGAGGCCAGCGGGGACCAGACGAGCGTCACCTTCAAGGGCCCGCTCGCGGTCTTCGCGGCCGTCCGGGGCATGAAGTTCCTCGACGCCAAGGGCCAGCCCATAGAGGCCAGCAGCGCCGGCTCGGGCCGCATGAACGACGTGGCCATGGCCTCGTACCGGCTCACCACCGCGGCCAAGGCCGTGACCATCGAGATCGACCAGTGGCAGGGCATGAAGCCAGTGGTGGTGCCGTTCGACGTGAAGGCGGGGCTGGGGCTGTCCCAGTAGCGGTCAGCGGCCGGTCCTGGTCCAGTCCACGAGCCCGGTCCGCGTGGCGGGCTGGCACCTCGGGCAGAAGTAGGCGTCCATCCCGCGCACGCCCGCCTTGCGGATCTTCGAACCGCAGCGCGGGCACTCTTCCTTCAGGCGCACCTTCAGGAAGTCGCGGACCTTCACCTCGATGGGCTCCCCGCGGCGGGCCACCTCCGCCGCCGCCTCGCGCATCACGTCCACGATGGCCTTGTGCAGGCGCAGGGCCTCCTCGTGGTTGAGCGAGCGGCACCACGTCTTGGGATGGATCCCCGCCTCGTACAGGACCTCGTCGGCGTACGCGTTGCCCAGGCTGTCCAGCGCGGTCTTGTCGAGCAGGAACACGCGGACCTGGTCGCGGCGGTGCTTGAGCAGGCTCACGAACCGCTCGGCCGTGAACTGCGGCGAGAGGATGTCCAGCCCGCCGCCCTGCATCCCGGGGATGGCCTTCCAGTCGCCGGTGGCGGTGAGGTAGGCCTTGCCCATCTTCTTGTCGTCCAGGTAACGCAGCTCCACGGCGTCGTCGAAGGTCAGGGCGAAGGCCAGCGACGCCTCGCGCTTCTCGCCCGGCTCCGAGAGCCGGAAGCGCCCCGCCAGCATCGGGTTCACGCAGAGGTCGAGCCCCTCGAACTGGAAGATCAGGAAGTGCGCGCGGCGGGTGATGTCCGCCAGCCGGCGGCCCAGCAGCAGCGAGAGGTTGCCGCGCACCAGGAAGCGGAGCACGATCGGCTCCGCCACCCGCTCCGCCGTGACGTGCCTGCCCAGCACCCGCTCGCGCAGCGTCGCGAGGACGTGGAGGAGGTCCGGCAGCTCAGGCATGGAGCCGCTGCGGCGCTACTCCGCGTAGGAGTAGGCCTGGTCCACCACGCGCCAGACGCCCGCGGTCTTCTGCACGCTCACCCCGCCCTTGATCTTCCTTCCCTCGTTGTCCACGCCCTCGACCTCCAGGCGGGCCAGGTCCGCCTTCACCAGGGCGCCCGTCACCTTCGCCGTCTTCGGGTAGTTGAGGGCGAGGCCGTGGAAGTAGTCCTTGGCCTCGGCCGCCGCCGGCGCCTTCGCGGGGAGCTGGTGGTCCGGGAGATGGCGGCGCGCGGTGGGGAAGTCCTCGGCCTGGATGGCCACGACCAGCGCGAGGTAGGCCGCGCCCGGGTTGCCCCCGCCCGCGCCCAGGGCCGTGGGCTTGGGGATCGCGGTGAGCGGGACGTCGTACGTCAGGTTGAACTCGTACGCGTCGTCGAACATCTTCCCCGGCTTGTCGGTCGCGCACGACCCCGCGGCGCGAGACGCGGCCGCCGTCTTCGTGGTCGCGGTGAAGCCCTCGCCCAGCCCGACCGATCGGGAGCCCTCGAAGAAGCCCGCGACCCCGCACTGCCCCGGGGTGGCGAGGGTGACGAACACCGCGTTGCCGCTCTGTTGCAGGAAGATCTGGCCCATCACCCCGCCCGCCGTGTCGATGGCCGCCAGGGCCGCCGCGCGGTCGATCTTGAAGTCAGTCAGGACGACGACGGTCATCGGCTTGCCTGGTTCCTTGCCTTCGGCCTGGAAGGCGAGGGCGTCCGTGGGCGTGAACCGGGTCTTGCCGAAATGGAACGTACCCTTGATCTCGTCGGCCCGCGCCCCGGCCCCGGCGGCGAGTCCCAGCACCGCCGTTCCCATGACGATGTGGATCCCCTTCATGCTCACCTCCCGCCGCCGGACGAAGCGGATTCTATGCCTTGACGACACCCGCAAGGGCGCGCGCCCACGCCACGGCCTCGTCGATCATGGGGTAGTGCCCCCAGTCGGGGAAGACGCGCAGGGGCCACGTCGTGCCGAGCGCCTGCTCGGTCCACCGCAGCTCCCGCGGCGTCACCACGCGGTCGCGGCCGCCCCACCAGACGGCGACGTTCCGGAGTGCCGCGGGGCACGCGGCGAGGTCGCGCTCGAGCTGCCGCAGCCGGCCGGGAGTGAACCACGCGAAGAGATCCGGGAACGCGCCGCAGCGAGCGTAACCGTCGAAGAACGCGGCCTGCGTTTCGGCCGACGGCGTCTTCACGAAGTGCCGCCGCACGAAGAACCGATGGAAAGACCTCGAGGAGAACAGGCGGGCCGCCGCGGCCCTCGCCATGCGGCCGCGCATGAGCCGCGGCATGAGCCGGCGCTCCAGGCCCCAGAGGACCGGAGCCTGCAGCAGCACCGGCGCCTCCAACAGCTCGCCCCGCGACCGCAGGCACAAGGCGATCAGGCCGCCGATCCCCGTCGCGTAGACGAGGGAGTCCCGGGCTCGCGGTCGTTGCGCGGCAAGCCCGTCAGAGACCGACCGCAAGAACCCGTCGAGGTCCGCCGCCCGGGCCCGGCCGTCGAAACCGGGGTACAGGACGTCGGCCAGCTCGACGCCCTCTTCGGCCAGCGCCTTCCGTCCCGCCGCGAGACGCTCGGCGCAATGTCCGTTCCCTCCCAGGAAGACGATTCGGCTGGAGGCCATGGCGTGCCTAGAATAGGGCCCTCTTCGAACCGGCGTGAAGCGATGGCCCTACTGCACCGCGGCTGGACGATGCGACTGCGCAGGACAGCGGGCCTCGCGGCCATCCTGGCGGGCGCGGCCGTTCTCGAGGGCCAGGAGGCCGGTCGAGGTGGACGCTTCGAGTTCGCGCTGATCGGCGACATGCCGTACGACGCCCGTCAGGAGAAGGAGTTCCTCCACGTGATGCGCGCCGTGGACGCCGCCGACGTGGCCTTCGTCGTCCACGACGGCGATTTCTGGTGGGACGGCAACCAGTGGACGCCGGAAGCGGGCGGGCTCCCTCCCTGTGCCGACGAGACCTTCCAGGACCGCCTGGCCCTCGCCCAGCGGTCCCGGCATCCGTTCGTCTTCGTGGCTGGCGACAACGAGTGGACCGACTGTCATCGGGCGAAGCCGCGCGCGTACGAGCCGATGGAGCGTCTGGCCAAGCTGCGCCGGATGTTCTTCGCGGGGGACACGAGCCTGGGGCAGCGCACCCTTCGGCTGACCCGCCAGAGCGAGGGCGCTCGCTACGCGAGCTTCCGTGAGAACGCCCGCTGGACCTACGGAGACGTGCTGTTCGTGACGCTCCACGTAGTGGGCAGCAACGACAATGCGGGACGCACACAGGAGATGGACGCGGAGCACGCGGAACGGACCGCGGCCAACCTCGATTGGATGAGGCAGGGCTTCGAGCTGGCGGCCCGTGGCGGCAGCCGGGCCATCGTCCTGGTCGCCCAGGCGGACCCGAGGTTCGAGAACTCCTGGCCTCCCGAGGTTCAGCAGAGGTACATGCTCGCGGGCCTGGGCATGAAGTCGCCGGAGACGCGAAGACCGACGGGGTTCGACTCCTTCGTAGCCGCCCTGGAAAGGGAGACGCTGGCTTTCGGCAAGCCGGTCGTCTACGTCCACGGCGACACGCATCTGTTCAGGGTGGACAAGCCGCTCTACGGTTCGACGAGCCGGCGGATCATCGAGAACTTTACCCGGGTGGCGACGTTCGGCCACCCGGACGCCCATTGGGTGCGGGGGATCGTGGATCCTGCCGATCCGCAGGTGCTGAGCTTCCGGCAGGAGATCGTCGAGGAGAACCGGGTCCGACATTGAGACGCTCGAGGGAGGACTGCATTGATGCGAAGGTCGCTGTTCTACGGGGCTCGCGCGCTGGCCGTGATCGCGGCGGCGCTCCTGGGCGGTTGCTACGAGTCCGACTTCCCGCTCGACCCGGCTCCGGGCCTCGAGCTGGAGGAGGCGTGGCTCGGCACGTGGCGTTGCCTCCCTTTCAACGCCAACGCCGACGAGGACCCGGTCACGGTGTCGGTCAAGCGCGGGCCCGAGCGGCGCTACGACATCACCTGGTTCGAGACGGGCAAGGCCCCCGAGCGCTACGGGGCGTTCGCCTCGTCCGTCGGCGACACGCGGTTGTTGAACGTCCAGGAGATCAAGGCGGACGGGACCGCCGGCAAATGGGTCTTCCTGCGGCCGACGCTCCTGCGGCCGAACGTCATCCAGGCCCAGATCGTCGATGCGGAGGCGCTGAAGGGCACCGAGAAGACCGCGCCGGCCGTTCGCCAGGCGATCGAGCGGCAGCTCGCGAGCCCGGCCCTCACCGTCGACTTCTGCGTTTGCGTGCGAGCGAAAGAAAGCAGCGGGGCGGACCGCTAGAAGACGGCCCGAAGCGCCGCCCGCGCCGCGTGGTACCCGCACATCCCGTGGACGCCGCCCCCGGGTGGCGTGGACGACGAGCAGATGTAGAGGCCGCGGGCCGGCGTGGAGTAGGGGACGATCCGCGGCGCCGGGCGCGTGAACATCTGCCGAAGGTCCTGCGCGCCGCCGTTGATGTCGCCGCCGACGTAGTTCGGGTTCAGCTCGTGCAACCGTGAAGGCGTGAGGACGCTCCTGGCCAGCACCAGGTCGCGGAAGCCGGGCGCGAAGCGCTCGATCTGCGCCTCGATCCTCTCCGTCATGTCCACCGCCGAGCCGTTGGGGACGTGGCAGTACGCCCAGGCCGTGTGCTTCCCGGCCGGGGCGCGCGAAGGATCGAAGAGGCTCTGCTGGGCGAGGAGGACGTAGGGCCGCTCCGGGTGACGGCCCCGGCCGACCTCGGCCTCGGAAACGGCGATCTCCGCCAGCGTCCCTCCGAGGTGGACGGTGCCCGCGCGCGCGCAGTCCCCGGCCTTCCATGGGATCGGCCCCGACAGCGCGAAGTCCAGCTTGAACGCCGCGGCGCCGTAACGGTAGCGCTCGAGCCGCCGGCGGTACCCTCCGCGCAGGCGGTCGCCCGCGAGCGTCAGGAGCTGTCGCGGGGTGACGTCGCACAGGACCGCGCTGGCCGCGGGCAGGGAATCGAGGGACTCCACGGCGGAGCCGGTCCGGATCTCGCCGCCGAGCGAGAGCAGGTGGCCGCCGAGCGCGTACGCGATCCTGCGTGAGCCGCCGCGGGGCAGGGGCCAGCCCACGGCGTGGGCGGCGGCGCCCAGGACCAGGCCGATGGCGGCGGTCGCCGCGCTCTCCAGGGGCAGGACCGAGTGGCCGGCCAGGCCCGCGAACAGCGCGCGGGCCCGCTCACCGCGGAAGCGGGCCTCGGCCAGGCCGCGGGCGGAGCGGAGGGCGGCCAGACCGAACCGCCCCATGGCCAGCGGATGGCGCGGCACGTGGAGTGGGGCGAGCAGGTCCGGCAACAAGGCGTCCCAGCCCGCCACCATCGGCCCCATCAGCCGGCGGTAGGCCGCGGCATCGGCCCCGAGGCCGCGCGCCGTCTCCTCCACCGAGCGCTCCATCATCACCGCGGTGCCGTCGTCGAGCGGGTGGGCGACCGGCGCGGAAGGTTGGATCCACTCCAGCCCGTGCTGGCCGAGCGGCAGGGTCTTGAAGAACGGCGAGCCCAGGCCGAGGGGATGGATGGCCGAGCAGGTGTCGTGCAGGAAGCCCGGCAGCGTCAGCTCCGCGGAGCGGCAGCCGCCGCCAATCGTTTCCCTGGCCTCCAGCACCAGGACGGACTTGCCCGCCTGCGCCAGCGCGATCGCGGCGGCCAGGCCATTGGGGCCGGAGCCCACGACCACCGCGTCGTGGGCGGCCATCAGGCCTGCGGCGGGGCCTTCACGTCGTACTGCTCGGCGATGTGCAGGTCGAAGGCCGCGTGCTCGGGATTGCGGGCGAACCCGCGGAAGTGCGCGTGGCAGCGGTAGCAGACCGTGATCTCGGGCAGCACCGCGTAGAGCGCGGCATCCACGAGCGCGGCCACGAACAGGCTGGAGTAGTACGGCGTGAACGGGGCCAGCGCCGCGCCCACCACCACGACGCCCAGGCCCACCTTCTGGTTGAAGTCGCGCTGCACGTACAGATTCCTGGACCCGCAGGCCGCGCAGTGCTCGATCAGCCGGTCGTGTCTCGCCCTGTCAGGCACGTCCAGCGCCGGCTCCGTCCCGCAGCTCGCGCACCGGCCCTTGCCGTCCAGTCCGGCCACCGCCTCCTCGCCGCAGCGGGGGCAGGGGAAGGCGATCTCCGGCTCGCGCGGGCTCACAGCGGGAAGCCGGCCGCCACGCGCAGGTACTTGGCCAGAAGCTCGCCCGACAGGACCAGGAAGAGCTGGACGTAGAGGATGCCGGTGGCGGACTGCGTCGAGCGGATCTCCACCGTCTTCCAAATGAACCAGACGAGCGAGAGCGGCCCCGCCAGGCCGAACAGGATGCGCATCCACACGAAGATGCCGTCCGGGCTCCACAAGCCGGCCGCGATCAGCCGCGCGTCGGCCAGGCCCTCGGGCGTCCCCGCCAGGGCCCAGGCCACCACCGCGGCGCGCAGGACGAGGCCCACCACGAGCAGCACCGTCAGCCGCCGCAGCGCCGTGATCGGCAGGTCCAGCACCACCAGGTAGAAATGGCCCAGGATCATGGCCGAGGCCGCCGCGCCCAGGAGGAGGATCGAGGTCAGGTCGGTGACCGTGGCCAGCAGGCGCGGCTGCGCGGGCGTGCCCAGGAGGACCGCGGCCAGGCCCGCGGCCAGGGCCCCTGCCAGGAGCGGCGCGCGCAGCCGGTGCGCGCCGAAGTGGTGCGCGCGGTTGTAGAGGACGGTGAGCGCGAGGGACGCGAGTGTGGCCGCCATCATGGACGGATAGCGCGCGCCGCCCGGCGCGGAGGCCACGCCCTCCAGGCCGAAGCGGCGGTAGGCGGCCCACGCCGCCGCCGCCATCATGAAGGCCGCCGCCGCCGAGCAGAACTTGAAGAAGTTCCGGCCCGCGCGGTCGGGGACGAAGGGCAGCATGGCCAGCAGGCCGAGCGCCAGGTGGAGCAGGAACAGGAAGAAGACGGAGGTCATGCCCGCTCCGCGCGCAGGGCGTCCGCTTCCAGCGGGACGAGCGTGGCCTCGATCGCGGCGCGCTCGGGCGAGGCCGGGTCGAAGGGGTCGACGAGTCCGGCGGGGCCCCGGGGACAACCGCGCGCGGCCAGGTGGCGCTCCACCTCCGCGGGGAACCGCGCGAGCAGGCCCGTCAGGCACGCCGCGGCCGTCCGGGTATGGGCGCAGTAGCCGTGGTCGGACATGAAGCCCGCCGCCTCGCGCAGGTCCTGGACGTCCTTGGCCCGCGCCCCCCCGCCCTCCAGCGCGCGCAGGACGCGGGCCAGGTTGGCGGTGCCGGCCGTGCACGGCGGGCACTGACCGCAGGACTCCCGCTCGAAGAAGGCCGCGGCGGAGACCCCGACGGCAAGGGGACAGGCCGCCTCTCCGATCACGAGCATCGCGGCGGTGCCGAGGGCGGATCCGGCCGCGCGCAGCGTGTCGGGGTCGAGG